>JAIVTZ010000162.1:0-7147 GCA_049188105.1 Deltaproteobacteria bacterium
GCCCCGCGAAACCGCAGCGTAGCGGAGGTTTCGCGATCGCGACGAGTTTGGGCCTCTGGGTGCGTTTCTCCGACTGGAGCGAGGAGGGATAGGCCGTCCGGCCATCCCGACCGAGCGGAGGGAGGAAAACGCGGCCAGAGGTCCGGAATCGGCGCGATCCCATACAGGGAGGGGGGTGCGGCCTTGCTCGAATGCAGCCCGCCGGCGCGCCAAAGGCGCGCAGCGGGCGAGGTCGATGGCTCCGACGAGAGCTTGCTCTCGGAGGAGACATCGGCCGAGGCCGCGTGGCCGCGGTCGAAGACCGTGGCCGGCGGGCGGCCTCGGAGCCGGGTGCGGGTTCCCGGCTATAGGAGCTTTTTCAGGAACTGACCGGTGTAGGAGGCCTTGCAGCGCGCGACGTCGTCGGGGGTGCCCGCAACCACCACCTCGCCTCCACCATCGCCACCCTCGGGACCGAGGTCGATGATCCAGTCGGCTGTCTTGATGACATCGAGATTGTGCTCGATGACGACCACCGTGTTGCCGCGGTCGACCAGTGCGTGGAGCACCGCGAGGAGCTTGCGGACGTCGTGGAAATGCAGCCCGGTGGTCGGCTCGTCGAGCAGGTAGAGGGTCCTGCCGGTGGCCCGCTTGGCAAGCTCGCGAGAGAGCTTGATTCGCTGCGCCTCACCACCCGACAACGTGGTCGCCGGCTGCCCGAGATGGAGGTAACCGAGACCGACCGAAACGAGGGTGTCGAGAACGCGCACGATCTTGGGCACCGCAGCGAAGACCTCCCGCGCCTGGCTGACCGTGAGGTCGAGGACCTCCGCGATGCTGAGGCCTTTGAAATGGACTTCGAGGGTTTCGCGGTTGTAGCGTTTCCCGCCGCACTGATCACAGGTGACGAAGACGTCGGGGAGAAAGTGCATCTCGATCCGCAGCCGGCCCGCGCCCTGACACGCTTCGCAACGGCCTCCGCGGACATTGAAGGAGAAGCGGCCCGGCCTGTAACCACGGGCGCGGGCATCGGTGGTGGCGGCGAAGAGCGATCGGATCGGATCGAAGACCTTGGTGTAGGTTGCCGGATTGGAGCGCGGGGTTCGCCCGATGGGCGACTGATCGATGGCAATCACCTTGTCGAGGAGCTCCACGCCCTCCACGGAATCGTGCCGCCCGGGTCTCGCGAGCGTGCCGTAGAGTTGGCGGGCCACGCCTTTGAGGAGGATATCGTTGATCAGGGTGCTCTTGCCGGAACCGGAAACTCCGGTGATGCCGATCAGCCGCCCCAGCGGCAGCTCGACATCGATTTCCTTGAGGTTGTGCTCGGCTGCACCCCGTACGATGATGCGATTCCCGTTACCCACGGACCGTTCAGCCGGCACCGGAATGGAACGCCTGCCCGACAGGTAGGCGCCGGTGAGGGAGTCTTCGACGCCGCCCAAAGACTCGGGCGGTCCGCTCGCCACCACCCTGCCGCCGTTGCGGCCGGCGCCGGGACCGAGATCGATCACCCAGTCCGCCTCGCGAATCGTCTCCTCGTCGTGCTCCACCACGACGACGGTGTTGCCCAGGTCGCGCATCCCCTTGAGAGTGTCCAAGAGTCGCCGGTTGTCCCGCTGGTGGAGACCGATCGAGGGCTCGTCGAGAACGTAGAGCACGCCCATCAGCTTCGAACCGACCTGGGTTGCGAGCCGGATGCGCTGGCTCTCTCCGCCGGACAGAGTCCCGGCCATCCGATCGAGGGACAGGTAGTCGAGCCCGACTGAGACCAGGAATCCGAGACGATCGCGCACCTCGCGTAGGATTTTGTCGGCGATCTCAGCGTCGCGAGCGTTGAGGTCGAGAGAGGAGAACCACTCCAGGGCGCGATCGATGGAGAGGGCCGAAACATCGACCAGATTTCGACCCCCGATCTTCACCGCCAGCGCCTCCCGGCGGAGGCGAGCGCCGTGGCAGTCGCCGCACGGGGCGAAGGACATGTACCGTTCAAGCTCGCGCCGTACGTCCTCTGAAGCGGTCTCGGCGTAGCGGCGCTCGAGGCGAGGCACCGCCCCCTCGAAACGGTCCCGGTAGCGGTAGGCCCCCTTCCGCCCTTCCCACACGAACTCGTGCTCACCGTCGCTGCCGTACATGAGAAGACGCCGAATCTCTTCCGGAAGCTGACGCCACGGGGTCTCGAGGTCGAACCCGAGGGTGACCGACAGCTGCTCGACCTGGTGCCGGAACCACGACCTGCGGGCCTTTCCGACCATCGCCAGACAACCGCCGCCAAGGGTGCGCTCGGGGTCGATCACCAGCTTCTCGGCATCGACCTCACGCAGATACCCGAGACCGGAGCACGTGGGACAGGCACCCTGCGGCGAGTTGAACGAAAACAGGCGCGGAGACACCTCGGTCAGCGAGAACCCGCATTGGGGACAGGCGTGACGCGCCGAGAGAACAATTTCCTCCCCATTTTCAACTGCCGCCAGCGCCAGATCTCCACCGACCCGGAGGGAGGTTTCGATGGAGTCGGCGAGGCGGGACGCCACACCCTTCCGTACCGACAGACGATCGACGACCACCTCGACGGTATGCTTGCGCTTCGCCGCGAGCTTGGGAGGGTCGGCCGCCTCGACGATCTCACCGTCCACCCGCGCCCTGACGAAGCCCTCCCGCACCATTTGTGCGAAGACCTTCCGGTGCTCTCCCTTGCGTCCCTCGACGACCGGCGCGAGGAGCATGAATCGAGTCCCATTCGACAGCTCGAGGATACGGTCGACCATCTGCTCCACGCTTTGGGGCAGAATCGGAACTCCACAATCCGGGCATTCCGGCGTGCCGATGGACGCCCACAGCAAACGGAGGTAGTCGTGGATCTCCGTCACCGTGCCGACGGTCGACCGCGGGTTACGCGAGGTGGTCTTCTGCTCGATGGAAATGGCCGGAGAAAGCCCTTCGATGGTATCGACATCCGGCTTTTCCATCTGGTCGAGGAACTGGCGGGCGTAGGCCGACAGCGATTCCACGTAGCGCCGCTGACCTTCGGCAAAGAGCGTGTCGAAGGCCAACGACGACTTGCCGGAACCGGAGACTCCAGTGATCACGACCATCCGGTTGCGTGGAATGGCAACGTCGATGTTGGCCAGGTTGTGCTCGCGCGCACCGCGAATGACGATCTCGTCTTGCATCGGTCTGTGTCTCCGTGCCCGAACTGAAAAACCCGCACCGGAAGCAGCTATTCCCACACGTGGGGAAGGTTACGGCGAGCGAGTGCACCCCGTCACGATCTGCGGGGCACACGCGACCCTCGGCCCTGCGCAATTTACGCCGCGATTATGCCAATGTCAACCGTCGCCTCGTTCCTTCACCGCCTGCTCGGCCTCGCGATCGAGGGTGCGCTGGCGCAGGGTCTCACGCTTGTCGTAAAGCTGCTTCCCGCGGGCGAGGGCGATCTCCACCTTGATCCAGTTGCCGTCCATGAAAACCGCCAGTGGAACGACCGTGAGGCCCTTTTCCTTGACCTTGCTCGCCAAGCGTTCGATCTCCCGCTTGTGGAGGAGCAGGCGTCGGCGGCGGAGAGGATCGTGACCGGCGTAGCCGGCGCTGTCATACGCGCCGATGTGACACCCGACCAAAAACGCCTCGCCGTCGGCGAAGGCGACATATCCTTCTTTGATGTTGATCTTTCCGGCACGGATAGCTTTGACCTCGGTGCCGAGGAGCTCGATCCCGGCCGTTTCCCGATCGAGGAGGTGGTAGGTGTGGCGGGCTTTACGGTTGGTTGCCAGGAGCCGGCGCCCTTCGGTCATCGCACCACCCCGGCGAGGACCCTCACCATTTCGAGGTCGAACTGGCGGCCCCTTCCGCGGTCAATAATTTCCATGGCTGCGGCGATCTTCTTCGCCCGGTTCACTTCCGTGCGCTCGATCCCCGGGGACCACCCCGGAATGGTTGCGGCCATTGCGATCCCTCCGTTCCGCTCGAATCTACACACTGTACCATTTGCGACCATCTCACGATACCTGGCCCGCCCGTCTCACCGGGTTTCGTAGCCAGGGCGGCGAAGCGCAGGTATCCGCGGTAGAATTGCCGCAGCATGTCGGGAATCATGTGTGCGCTTCTGCTGACAGCGGCCCTCGCCGGCCAACCTCTCTCCATCGAGGTGGACCGGGGAGCCGAGGCCCTGGTTGTCCAATTCGGGCTCGCCGGGGAGCTGCCCCCGTCTGTGGAGGGCAGCCTCGGCTCGGGGCTCGCCACAGAAATCGACTACACCTTTCGCGTGTATGCGCGGCGTCGGTTGTTCCCCGACCGCAAGGTCTGGAAAGGGGTCGCGAAGGCGAGCGTGACCTTTGACGCTGTGACGGGGCGCTACCGTTGCCAGATGATCGTCAACGGTACGACCACGGCCAGCCGGGAGGTGGACACGGCCGAGGCCGCTCGCCGTTGGCTCACGGCGCCGCCTGCGGTGGTGGTGGTGCTACCGCGTGGGCGGCAGGGCGCGCACCTCCGGGTCCGCGCACGCGCGGTCTTTTCCAGCGGCACCGCCTGGCTGATCTTCCCTTCGACTGAGGGCACGGATTGGGTCGAGGTACAGCTCCCGGCGGCGCCTGGCGACACATGAGATCAATCCCTCACGGCAGTTGGGGAATCATCTGGTGAGCCGGCTGACCGATGCCTGGGGCCGATACCATAGAGAAAACCGATTCCTGGTCTCGGTTTTTATTTTTCTCATGGTGCTCTCGGTCGGCGCCTTCTACCTCCTGCAGCGCGCCAAGGAATCATCCCCCGAAGAGCTCACCAACCGGGTTCTCCTTTTTGTCCTGTGGTACCTCGACATCTCGCTCATCCTCATCCTCAGCTTCATCCTCGTCCGCAATCTGGTCCGGCTGGCGGTCGAGCGTCGGACCGGTGTTCTCGGGAGTCGATTCCGCACCAAGCTGGTGCTGACATATGTCGGTCTGACCTTTGTGCCGGTGATTCTCATCTTCCTCATCGCCACCAATTTGCTCCAGGGCTCCATCGATCGCTGGTTCTCCGCACCGGTCGAAACGATTCTTCGCGGCGGCGCCCAGGTCACCGTGCAGATTCGGGAGCTGGTGGAGGATCGCCTGCAGCGGCAGGCCGTCGTTGCGGCGGAGGAGCTCGGAGGCAGCCGGGGGCGGCCGGATCTCAAGCGGCTCCAGCATCTGCTCGGGGTCGACATGATCGCCAGTTACGAGGGCGGCGATCTCGAAGAGGCCGTGGCCGACCCCCGTCGTATTCCAGCTTCGCTGCCTCCGCTGCGGTGGGACGAGCTGCCGCCGTCCGACGTGCGGTCGGAGCGTTGGCGAGGCGGTCTGCTGATCCGAGCCTGGAGTCCGATTGGAAACGAGGGGCGTGTGGTGGTGGGGAACATGTTGCCTCGCGAGCTCCTCTTCCACTTAGAAAACGCCATTGCCGCCGACGCCTCGTTTCAGGAATTGAAGAGGACCCAGGGAACGATCACAGCCACCACTATCCTCGTGTTTCTGGCCATCACCCTCCTTCTCCTGTTTGCTACCGTCTGGATCGGGCTCTATCTGTCACGTCGTTTTACCGCGCCGTTACTGGCAGTGGCCGGCGCCACTCAGCGCGTGGCGGAAGGCGACGCCCTCGAGGAGGTGGACGTTCCAGCGTCCGATGAGATGGCTGTGCTGGTTGATTCTTTCAACGCGATGGTTCGTCGGGTTCGCGCCACCGAGGTGGAGATCCTGGCCTCCAATCAGGAGCTCGCAACCCTTCTCGCCACTGTTCCCACCGGTGTGCTCTCCCTCAACACCGAGAGCACAATGTTCCGGCCCAACCCGGCCGCGGCAAAGATGCTCGGCCAACCACAATGGGCGCACGAATGGCTTCCTCTCGACAATCTGGATCGCCCCGGGCTCGAAGATCTTCGCGCTCGCCTGTTGCCCGGGCAGCCCGCCGATGCGAAGTGCGAGCTCGACATCGAAACCGGCGGCGAGGTCATCCACGTAGACATCACATCTCGACCTCTTCCCGGCGGCGGTCGGGTGGTGGCGATGGACGATCTCACCCAGTTGGTGCAGGCCCAACGGCAGGCGGCGTGGAGCGATGTCGCGCAGCGAATCGCGCACGAGATCAAGAACCCGCTCACCCCCATCCGGCTGGCCGCCGAGCGCATCCAGAGGAGGGCTGATTCCCTCGACGAGGGAATGCGCGACATCGTGATTTCCGGCTGTGAGGCGATCGTCGGCCAGGTCACCGGTCTCAAAGAGCTGGTGGACGCGTTTCAGGAGTATGCCCGGATGCCCGCCATCGATCCCCGGCCGACCGCCGTTGGGCCGGTATTACGCGAGGTGTGCTCGCTGTATAGCGGTGTCCGCGATGGCCTCGAGGTGCGGGTGGAGCTCCCCGACGAGGAAATCACGGCCCTGGTTGACCCGGTGCTCTTACGCCAGGTCCTGGTCAATCTTCTCGACAACGCCGTCTCTGCCATCCCGGCCGATGGAACGATCTTGATCACCGCGCGAGTCGAGGCTGAAGATGTGGTGATCGAGGTCGAGGACACCGGTGTCGGCCTACCGACCGAGGACACCGAAACTCTCGTGGAACCGTTCTTCTCGACCAAGGGGCGGGGGTCCGGAATGGGGCTTGCTCTCGTCCACCGAATCGTCACCGACCACGGGGGGGTCCTCGAGCTCAAGAGTCTCCGCTCCGGCGGAACCCGGGTCCGAATTGTGCTCCAAGGCGCACTGACGACCGAGTGATCCGTACCTCCCTCAGCGTGTCGAACAACGCCCGAGATGACCCAGGGCCAAAGATGAGCGATTCTCACCGGCGATCTGCACCACGCTCTCGCGCTCTGGCCAAGCGAAAATGCTCCGAATACCGCTGGGTATGCATCCGCTTTTCGCAAGCACCAGAGCATCAAGAGCTTGGCACATCTCTTCCGGCAGAACCGCCCATCTTAGGCCCGTGATAACATCGTTATCATGGCGTATCCGGGCAACACTGAGCTCTCTTCACAGGCCAAAGACCGAGTGATGACCGCCTTCAAACAGGTGGTCGGCAAGCTCCAACAGGGCAACCGGGAGGAAGCCCTGATCGGACTCGAATTAGTCCTCAGGCTCGACCCCGCCTACGCACCCGCGATGAACCTGCATCAGCAGCTCTCATCCGGCGCCGACGAAATCGATCTCAGCGA
>JAIVTZ010000163.1:0-7054 GCA_049188105.1 Deltaproteobacteria bacterium
CGGAATTCGGAATTGACGTCCCTCTGCACTAGAGACACGTGCACCACCGGGCATCCCGGAGCCTTTGTGGGGCAGGCGTCCCGCCTGCCGTAATCGAAGACCGCGAACGGCGGGCGTCCGTCGCGGCAGCGCTTCCCCGGGGCGCAGGCGCGGTACACTTTGGCCATGGCCGAGGACGACGCACCAACACGAAACCTCATCGTCGTCGCGGCGGTGATTCGCGATGCCGACGGTCGGGTGCTGTTGACCCGCCGTCCAGATGATCGTCACATGGGCGGCCTGTGGGAGTTCCCGGGCGGTAAGGTGGATGAAGGCGAGGCGCCGGCCGATGCGCTGGTGCGCGAGCTGCGCGAGGAGCTCGGAGTGGCGGCGAGCGTTGAGCGCCCCATCACCTTCGCGGTCCACGAGGAGCGGGAGCTGCGGATCCTTCTGCTGTTCTACGCCGTTCAGATTCTCGACGGCGAGCCAAAGGGGAAGGAGGGCCAGGCGGTGGCCTGGGTGCCGGTTACCGAGCTGGCGTCCTACCCCACCCCGCCCGCCGACGCCGAGCTCGTGCGCCGCCTTGTCGGCGGTGAAAATCCTTGACCATCACCATGCCTGGGCCCTACATTGGAGGGAGGCATCATGGAAGCCACCCTGCGTGAACCTGCGGTCGCCGGCACCTTCTATCCCGGCACAGCCTCTGCGCTGCAGCAAGAGCTCGATCAGCTCGTCGAGGTCCAGGAGGATCGCCACGAGCTGCTCGCCTGCATCGCCCCCCACGCCGGCTATGTCTACTCAGGGGCGGTGGCCGGGAAGCTCTTCGGCCACCTGGACGTTCCACGGCGCGTCGTCGTCCTCGGTCCCAACCACACCGGCGTCGGCGCTCAGGTCGCGGTGGCGCCGCACGAGCGGTGGCGGACGCCGTTTGGTGAGCAGCCGCTGGACACAGCCCTTGCGCACATGTTGGTGGAACGGTCTCCGGTCGCCGTACTCGACGACCGTGCCCACTGGCAGGAGCACTCTCTGGAGGTGCAGGTGCCCTTCCTGCTGGCCAGGAATACCGACCTCGAGCTCTCCGCCTTGTGCCTCGGCCATTTGCCTCTTGACCAGTGTCTCGACCTGGGCCGGGTCTTGGCGGAATTGATCACGGACCTCGGCGAGCCGGTCGGAATCGTCGCCTCCTCCGATATGAGCCACTACCTTGCCGACGACGAGGCCCGCGCCCTCGACCGTCTTGCCATCGACGCCGCCCTCACCCTCGATCCAGCGAGGTTGTACGAGACCGTCCACTCAGAGGGCATCACGATGTGCGGGGTGGTTCCGGCGACGGTCGCCATCGAGGCGGCCAACCGGCTCGGCGCCACCCAAGCCCATTTGGTGGCCTACGCGACCTCGGGCGACGTTTCGGGTGACCGTTCGGCGGTGGTCGGGTACGCAGGAATCTGCATTCACCGCTGATCGGACAGACCGAGTCAGTTTTGAGTTTTGAGAGTTGAGTTTTGAGTTATCCCCGACCACACTTGTGCTAAGCCGGGGTGGATGGGAACTAAAAACTCAAAACTTAAAACTCAAAACTTCCGCTTGAATCTCTGGATTGCCACAATTCTGTCGTCATGTGAATCCAAACACAGGGCTATAATCCCCCTCCATGAACGAGCTTCGGGTTTTCGACCGCATCTCGGACGCCGTGGGTTGGACGCCGCTGGTGCGTTTGGGACCGACGGTGAACGACTTCGACTGCGAGGTCTTCGCCAAGATCGAGTTCCTCAACCCGATGGGCAGCGTCAAGGACCGCATCGCCCGCCACATGATTACCAAGGCGATTGCCGACGGCCGTCTCAAGGCCGGCGATATGGTTGTCGAGAACTCCTCCGGCAACACCGCCATGGGGTTGGCGATGATGTCGGTCCTCGAGGACCTGCGGTGCACGATGGTCGTACGGCGCCAGACCTCGAAGGAGAAGCTCGACTGCCTGCGCGCCATGGGCATTGATCTGGTGCTGGTGGACGGCGACCTACCGCCGGACGACCCCGAGAGCTACAACCGCAAGGCGCGGGAGATCGTGGCTCAGAACCCCGACGCCTTCTTCCCAGACCAACACAACAACCGCGAAAACAACGAGGCCCACTACGACACCACCGGGCCGGAGATCTGGGCGCAGATGGAGGGCCGGATCGACTACCTGGTGGCCGGGATCGGCACCGGTGGCACCATTTGCGGCGTTGCCCGCTACCTCAAGGAACAGGATCCCACGATCGAGGTGGTGGCGGTGGATCCCGAAGGTTCGGTTTTCTTCGATTACTTCCACAGCGGTCGCCACGGTGAACCAGAGCCCTACCTGCTCGAGGGCCTCGGCGACGAGGAGATCATCGGCTGCCCCGACTTCGAGCTCATCGACGCCATGTACCAGGTGAGCGATCGCAAGGCATTCCGCGCCGCGCGCGCCCTTGCCCGCCGCGAGGCGATTCTCGCCGGCGGATCGTCCGGCGCGGCGCTCTGGGGCGTGCGCGAGCTGGCCGGGAAGTTGGCCGCGCCGGCGCGCATCGTCACCATCTTCCCCGACTCGGGGACCCGCTACATGAGCACGATCTTCAACGACGAGTGGATGAAGGAGCGGGGCTTCCTCTGACCACCACCCAATTCTCAATTTTGAATTCTTAATTCTCAATGCCCCCATATCCTCCCCGAGAACAGGAGTGGGCGAACCGGAATTGAGAATTGAGAACTAAGAACTGAGAATTATTGTTCAGTCATCGCGCCGTAGCGGCAGGAGTACACCGATAATCAGGAAAATCGCCGCCAGCAGCCACGGACCGTCGAGACCGACCAGAATCGCGCCCGCCACCAGACAGGCGCCGCCGTAAAGGGTCGCCCGCACCCCGGTGAGCGGCCGCTGCGGCCGCCGCCGCGTCCGCTCCTCGAGGGCTCCGATGCCCTCCGAGACGAGGAGCGGCAGCTTCAAAACCGCGTCGAAAAGGTCCGGTGCGACCCGCAGGCCCTCGCGGTACAGACGGGCGGGGGAGTACTCCTGGCGGAATATCCGGCCGACAAATCGCTCCGAGACCTCGGCGATATTGATATCCGGGTCGAGCAGGTAGCCCACTCCCTCGTAGGTGACGAGGGCCTTGACCATGAGCACCATCTCGATCGGGAAGTAGAGGCGGTAGCGGGCACCGAGCTGAATGCACTCGAGAATGAGCAGGGCGAGCGAGAACTCCTCGAATCGTGCGTGGGTGCGCCACCTTCGGGCGACCTCCTTGACCGCACGGCGGAAGCCCGGCACGTCCGACCGCGGCTCGGTCTGCGACACCGCCGCGAGGTGGCGCGCCGCGCCCTCGTAATCCTCCATCACCAACGCGTAGAAGAGCTCGAGCATGTTGTGGCGCAGCTCCGGATCGAAGTGGCCGACCATCCCGAGATCGAGGAAACCGACCTTGGTGTCCGGCAGTATGAGCAGGTTGGCGGGGTGGAGGTCGGCGTGGAAGAAACCGTCCTGATAGAGCATGCGGATGATCGTCTCGGCGCCGAGGCTGATGAACCGCTCACGCTCGTCCAGAGGCAGCAACCGCACCGCAGGATCGTCCGGCCTCACCCCGTCCAGGTATTCCATGCACAGCACGTTGTCGGCCGAGTACTCGCGATAGATTCTCGGGAAGACCACGTCGGGCATGTCCGCGAAGTTGTCGGCAAAGGTCTCCGCGTTCTCCGCTTCCAGCGTCATCTCGACCTCGCGCAGGGTGTACTCACAAAACTCATCGATCACCCGGCGCGGCTGGTAGCGCGGGATGATGAGCTGCAGGAAGCGGGCGGTGGTTCTGAGCAGCGTGGCATCACGGTAGAGGAGGTCACGGATCCCGGGTTTGACGACCTTGAGGATCACCTGATCGCCGGCGGTCAGCCGCGCCCAGTGGCTCTGCGCGATGGACGCCGAGCCGAGGGGCTCCGGATCGATCTCGGCGAAGAGCTCGTCGACCGGCTTGCCGAGGTCCGCCTGGAGTATTTCGCTGATGGCCTCGAAGGGCACCGGCGGCAGGTCGCCGAGCAGGTTGCGCAGCTCGGAGGTCACGGAGTCGGGCAGGATGTCCTGGCGCAGACTCAGGATCTGACCGAGCTTGATATAGGTCGGTCCGAGAATCTCCAGGCGACGCCGGAGCTGCACCGGAAACGGCTGATCGGCGATCTCGGGGTCGAGGAAGCGGCGGAAGACCCACGCCAGCGACGCGCGCATGCGGAAGAACACACCTCTCCCACCGCGCCGGCGGCTCGCCTCCACCGTGGCGACGTATCCTCCGAGCAGCAGCGACACGACCTGGCGGAGGGTGGTGCGGCCGCGTCTCGCGAGACCTGGGATGTTGATGTAGGCGCGCCGACCGGCCCTTCTTTTCGGTTCTCGTGTTCGAACCTCAGGATCGGCGCCCGGCGACGGGGTCCCGTCAGACATTGGTTCAGCCCGCCCTTCTCACCGGAGTTTCCGGATGGGAACGGGCTAGCGGTTTCTACCATACTTCTCGTGGCTTGACACCCAGTCGAGCGAGGAGATCGCCGAACCCAGAGAGATCTCCCCTGCGAGCGCGACGCCGGCTATGATCTCGGCCAGTTTCTTGACCCTGTTCTTGCCTACACAATCCATGAGCTCGAGACACTCACGCTGGGTCGGCAGCCCGGTGCCGCCGCCGAAGGTCGCCACGATCAGCGATGGAATGGTGAGCGACATGTAGAGGTCGCCGTCGGAGTTGATCTCGGTGAAGAGGATTCCCGCGGACGACTCCGCGACGTTGGCCACGTCCTGGCCGGTGGCGATGAACATCGCCGTGATCCCGTTCGGCGAGTGGGCGCCGTTGTTGTTGGCTCCCGAGAGAAAGGAGCCGACGTTCGCTATCTGGGAGTGGTACTGGAGGCTCTCCGGCTCCACCCGCATGTGTTGCACCAGAACCTCCCGGCTCACGACCGCCTCGGCGATGACGCGCTTGCCGCGGGTGCGCATGATGTTGATCTGCGAGTGCTTCTTGTCGGTCGCCAGATTCGACTCGAGGTAGAAGCGCTCGATGTTGTCGGCGGTGTCCAGAATCCACGAACAGGCGGCGAAGGTGGCGCGGCCGACCATGTTCTGACCCGCCGCGTCGCCGGTTTCGTAGTTGAAGCGGAGGTAGGCGAAGCGGCTCGCGAGGAAGATGTCGATGTCGAGCAGCTTGGCGATGCTCGAGGTCGCCTCCGCCGCCTCGGCGATCTCGGTCATGTGCTCGAGCACCCAATCGCGGAATCCACGCGCCTCGCGCGCCGAGGCGAAGACAAAGACCGGCGCCCGCTGCATGCGGTCGTCCGACACGGTGCAGGTCACGCCGCCGGAGAGATTGATGACCTTGATGCCGCGGTTGTACGAGGCCACCAGCGTGCCCTCGGTGGTCGCCATCGGCACCAGGAACTCCCCAACCGCGTACTCGCCGTTGACCTTGATCGGTCCGGCAAGTCCGATCGGCACCTGCGCGACCCCGACAAAGCCCTCGATATTGCCCTTGGTGACCGATGGGTCGAACGAGTAGCTGGAAACTTCCTTGAGGTCGGTGCCCGAGAACGACAGGGCAAAATCCTTCCGCTCCTTGATGATCTCCGCGCTGAGATCGTCCTCGCTGTCATACGGGACCTTGACCCGCTCCTCCTTGGTCTCGCGAATGGAGTCCTTGACCGTGAACGCGAGCTTGCCGAACGGAGTGGTCTCGAATTTTACGGCGATGGTGTGTTTGCCGATGTCGAGGCTCTCCCCCTTCCACAGCACCGTCATGGTCTTCCCGAGGTCGAAGGTGATCGGGTTGTCGCCGCTGACCTCCGAGGGAGCAAATTTCTTCTCGCCCATCTTGAGCACGAGCTGATCGAGCGGAACCGCGCGCTTGTCGATCTTGATCTCCAGGATTCCGGTGAAGACCGAATCACTGAGGCGGTTCTTGAGCCCGAAAACAACCCCGTCCGGCGTGTTCTCCAGGCTCCCGTAGGTGTAAAGCTGCTTCAGGACGAGCGAAGGGATTTTCACGCGTTTCCTCCACGATCATAGTGCTTCCGAGCGACGAAAGGCCCGCGCATTGTATCCCACCCGGAAAGAGGTTTGAGGTTTGAGTTTTGAGTTTTGAGTTTCCGTCCACACCCCCACCGGCCGCGGGAGGGCGGGTGGAAAATCCGAAATCCGATATTCCACAGGAGGGCGGGTGGAAATTGAGAATTCAGCCGCCTTTCAGGCTCGCCACCAGCTCACTCAGCGTCGCCTGGAGCTCGGGCGCGAACCACTCCTCGGCCAGCGAACGCTCGTCGTCGCTTCGGTGGCGCTGGACCAGTTCGACCAGATCCCTCCGCATCCTCGATCGGGTTACCGCCAGAGCATGGGGCGGCGACTCGAGGGTTTTCTCGCACCACAGGCGCGCCCTCTCCACCACCATCTCCATCGGCGCAACCTCATCGATGAGGCCGTACGCCAGTGCCTCCTCGGGTTCCATGAGCCGCCCCGAGACACACAGAATCTCGGCGTTGCGGGGTCCGACCGTGCGCGCGGCAAGAGCCGCCACTACCTCGGGCATCGGGACCCCGATCCGCACCTCGTTGAAGCCGATGGTGAACGGGCCCTCCGCCATGACCCGCCAGTCGCAGAAGAGAGCGAGGATCGCGCCGCCTGCCGGGCTGTGGCCGGTAATCGCCGCCGCCACCGGGACCGCCGAGTCCGCCAGAGCCTCCATGGCGCCGAAGAAGTCCTCCATCGCATCTCCCAACGCCTCCCGGTCCAGCTCCAGGAGAACCGGGACGTCGAGGCCGGCGGAGAACATCCCCTCCCTACCGGACAGGATCACAGCCCTGGCGCCGCGCCCGGGCGCCTCGCGAACCTCTTCCGAAATTGCGCGCAGCAGCTCCGGAGACAGCGCGTTCACCGGCGGCCGGTCGAGGCGCAACTCGTGAATATCACCATGTAAGGTCGTCTCGATCATGAACACCTCCGCGGCACATCTTACCGGGTTCAGGGTTCAGGGCCAGCGAAGGGTACAGGGTGCACGGGGTGCACCCGGATACAAGATGCAGGATGCAAGATACACAC
>JAIVTZ010000164.1:0-7023 GCA_049188105.1 Deltaproteobacteria bacterium
CAGGCGTCCCGGAACCCTTGTGGGACAGGCGTCCCGGAACCCTTGTGGGACAGGCGTCCCGGAACCCTTGTGGGACAGGCGTCCCGGAACCCTTGTGGGACAGGCGTCCCGGAACCCTTGTGGGACAGGCGTCCCGGAACCCTTGTGGGGCAGGCGTCCCGCCTGCCATGTGCACGCGGGACGCGTGCACCACAAAACTGCAGGTCGGATTTGTCTTGCGGCTGAACTCGTTCCGGTGCGGCTACCACTCCGGCACTTCGGCCCACCCGCGATAGGCGGTGAAGTCGGGCTCTATCGTGTAACCGGTGTGGGACTCTTCATCCGGCACGGCGCGGAGGTTGGTCAGCGCCTTCAGCTTGGCCATGAGCTCTTCGTAGGGCAGGGTGTGGAGCGGCGGTTTGGAGAGGTCGGGCATGGGCCAGAGGCGTACGGTGTCGTCGAGGGACTCGCTCATGACCCATTTCCCGTCCGGCGAGATGGTGGGCCACACATAATCGTCGTGACCGAGGAGGAGATGGGGTTCAGAATCGCCGGAGATGGGCCCGACTCTGATCTCTCCGTCAGGTTGACCGGTGGCAATGACGGACGTTGACGCGGAGATCAATTCCCCTGACTGGTGGCTCTCCGGAAGCTCGATTCTCGAACCCTGTTCGATATCGACGATCACCCGCCTTCCATCGCTCTCCTCCAGGTAGATTGAGCCGTCCGGTCGCGCCTCCGCGGTCGTATATCCTTGCTGAAAGAGAACCTCGGTTGTCTGGGTTCGCCAATCCCAACGGCTCACGACGCCGCCCCGTGTCACCAGCAGCCGGCCGGTCTGGTCAAAACTCCCGGCATACCCAGCGAGCCTCCCCTCTCCGGGTGGGTTGATCATCCACCGCTCACCGGTTTCGAGATCAAGGACGCTCAGGCTCGGAGTACTGTCGTCGGCAATCCGCTGGCCGGCGAGGTAGCGACCGGATGGATCCAGCACGGGATACCAGCGGAAGCCCTTCTCCAGAATGATCGGGTCGCCACCGTCGAGGGGCACCTTCCACCTCTTTTTACCGCTGACGATCAAGAATCTCCCGTGGGGATCCACGGCGAGACCCACGCCCACTTGCCGCGCTGTCTGAAAGACGACGGTCGGTTCACGCCCGGCGCCCGCCGAGAGATCCCACGACAGAACTATCCCGTCGTTCCTCCCCTGGGTAAAAAGGTGAGAACCGTCAGGGGCGAAGACGGCTTCGAATACACCGCCCTCGTGACCCGGCAAGATCCGATAGTACGGGTTTGTCAGCGGCCACAAGGCCAGGCCGAGATCACCACCCGCGGTTGCCAGCCAGTGACCGTCGCCGGTGAAGGCCACGTGAGAGACCCCTCCTCCCGGTGGGCCGAAACGAAGCGGCTCGGCGCCGGCCGGTCCGCTGAGATCCCACAACGACCCCGCCCCCCCGCCTGAGTGGGCAAGGAGCGTCCCGTCTCGGTTGAACTCGGTGGATCTTGCCATTCCCGACGCATGAAACCTGTGTTCAGGTTCGCGACCGTCGCCGTCGATGGGCCACACCAGGAGGTTGCCGCCGGCATCACAGACCGCCACCCGGTCCTCCACCGGGTCGAATGCAATCCGACTTAAATTCCCGAAGACCTCCGGGTGTCGGCCGATGATTCGCGGCGGCTCGCGGCCGAGGGCCTCGAGGCGGTGGAGGTGAAGCTCGTTGCGGATTCCCACAGCCAGGAGGCCCCGCGTGAGATCAGCCACCGCGATGGGCGACATCGTTGCGGCAGCCGCCCCGAGGAGCTCGGGTTCCCCCCCGTCGAGCGGCAGTCGGTGCACCAGAAAGCGACCAACTCCCTCCTCGAACACCCCACCGGCCACCTCCCTTTTTTGAAATCTCATCGACAGAACGTTGGCGCCGCTGCGATCCAGAATCCCGTAGCCCCAGCTGGCGGAAAGACCGGGGAGCTCGGGGGCCTCGAGAATGTGTTCAACCTGCCACCCATCCGTCTCCCAGACCCGGAGCTGTCCCCCTGCTTTATACGCTCCGCCGATGAGGCGTCGCCCGTCGTCGGAGAAGCTGTGTCCAAAGGCGACGCTCTTGCCTTTGAAGTCGTCAAGCACGACGGTGGGCTCGAGCTCGCGAGAGAAGACCTTGAGTAACCCGTCCCAGAAGCCAACGGCCATTTTTGATCCGTCCGGCGTGAACGAAATCCAGTAAGACCCTTTCCCATTTGGGACAACGGTCGCCGGCGGCCCGGCCCACAACGCCTTGAGCGCCAGGCGGCGGGCCTCGGGAGTGTCCGCGAACTCGAGGCTGGCAATGGCGTAGGCGAGGGCTCGGGTCCGCTCGTCAGAAAGTGCCACGTGGCCAAGGGTCAAGAGCTTGGAGGCCTCGGCCCGGCGAGTCTCCTTGACGCTGCGGCGCCAGAGTCCCGCAAACACGGCCGCGACGACCGCGAAGACGATCACCGCCGCCACCGCCGCGAGTCGGCGTCGTCGCCGCCGGCGGGTGGCGAACGAGGTCATGGCCGCGGCAAAGTCCTCCTCGATTTCGCTCAGCCCGCCCGGGTAGCGCTCCCGCCATGACGCGAACTCGTGGTAGGCGGAGCCGGTCCACAGCAGATCCTGCGGTCGTCCCCGCTCATCCCAGGTGCGCGCGGCCTGGCGAAGCTGGTCGCGGAGCTGGACGGCGTCGGCATCCTGGGTCTGCCAGCGCACAAGGCGCGGCCAGTTGGCGAGCAGCGACTCGTGGATGATCTCTACGCTCCTCGTCGGTGCTTCGTCTTCTGCCTGCACCTCGTAGGATGTGAGCAACCTCGCGTCAATCAGCTGACGAAGCACCTCCTCGGGCTGCGATTCGCTACGCGAGTCGCGGAAGATAGAAAGGAGATCATCCCACTCGCGGACGGCGCGGGTCCCTTCCGCTGTCACCAGGTTGCGGAAGAGCTCGCGCACGATCGGCACGCGGCCGGACCCGATGCGGTCGATGGTGGCCTCGGCGTGTTGCGCCAGGGCGCCGCCGACTCCGCCAATGTCGTGGTAAGCCCGGCGTGTGAGAAGGCCTTTTTCGCGGTCGCGTTTCTCCCAGAGGCGGGCGGCGGCGAAGGCCAGGAGTGGCAGCGCGCCCCGTTCGCCCTCGACCTCGGCCAGCATCTCGTCCACGAGCTCGTCGTCTTCGAAGCGGTATCCGCATTTGGTGGCCGGTTGAACGAGGGCTCGGCGGAGGGCCAGGCCGACGGGTGGCTCAAGGGGGGTGAGTTCGGAGAAGATCGGCTTGAGCGCCTCGTGCTTGGCGCAGTGCATCAGGAAATCGTCTCGCATGCTCAATAGGACGCGGACGTCTGATTCCATCGACAGCCGGCCCAGCAGGTCTGCAAAAGACCGCTGGTCGCCGACGGTGTGTTGCGTGAACAGCTCCTCGAACTGGTCGACAACTAGCAGCGCATGTTCATGTCTCCGTCGCCACCGCGAAATGGCGGACACTGTGGCGTCAAGGTCGTCGAAGTCGACAAGCTCCCGCATCGCCTCGACGTCCCCCGCGAGTTCGGAAGCGAGCTCCTGCCGGAGCGAACGAAATGCTGCGTTTCCGGGAGTGCAGATGACAATCGCCCAACCACCTCCGGCGTTTGGAATAACACCCGCTCTGATGAACGAGGTCTTTCCTGCTCCCGACGGCCCGACAATTGCGAGGAGATGGGGTCCCTCGAGCTTTCGCCACATTTGCTCGACCTCGGCCTCGCGACCGAAGAAGAACTCGGCGTCTTCCTCGGTGAAGGAGGCGAGACCGGGGTAGGGACGGAGGTCCTCGGCCCCCTCGACTCTGAGGGTGACATCTTCCAGCGCGCGCGTCAGCGTGTGAGCAGAGTTGTAACGCTGGTCGGGCTCCTTGGCCACAGCCTTCTTCAACACCGGCGCCCAGGGGCTGTCAGGCACTCTTGCGGGCTCGTGGCGGATGCCCTCCCACACGCTCTGTCGCGACTCGAGGCTCTTGATGCCCTCCGGGCTCACCATCTCGGCGAGCACCACCCCTGCCGAGTAGACGTCGGCACGGGCGTCCAGCGTCTGTCCCGCAGCCTGCTCGGGCGCCATGTAGGCCGGGGTTCCCGACACCGTGTTGGCGCCGCTGTCCTCCTGCCGGGCGAGCCCAAGATCCATCAGCACCACCCGCCCCGCGCGGGTGATCATGATGTTCTCGGGTTTGACGTCGCGGTGGACGAGGCCGGCCTTGTGGATCGCCTCCAGCCCCGCCAGGAACTGCGAGGCGATGTCCTGGGCCTCCTTGAGCTCGAGGGGGCCACGATCCTGCAGCACCTCGAGCAGCGTGCCGCCATCGACGTACTCCATCGAAACAAGCTCATCGCCGTCGACCTCGATCAAATCGAAGATCCTGCAGACGTTTGGCGACACCACCTCACGGGCGGCCCGGACCTCGGTGCGCAGCGACTCGCGCCGGCCCCCATCGGCAAGGAGCTCTGGTCGCAAACCTTTGAGGGCCACCTCGACCCGTAGCTTGAGGTCGTCAGCGTGCCACACCTCGCCCATCCCGCCGCAACCGAGGAGGGCTCGAATCTGGTAGCGGTCGCCGAGTACGCTGCCCGGCTCGAACTGCAGCCCCCAGTTGACCTCGCCGCCGCCAGCGTCGGTCTGCTGCGCCGCCGGATTATGATCCCTCGGTTCGTCTCGCGACATTGTTTTCCCCATTTAACTTTCTGGGAAAGTCTAACACTCGTAGCCAATCACGAGTATCCACATTTCGTGATGGTCTCCAGATACCGCTGTTCGCGGGCACTTTCACCCAGTGCACGGCGTAGCTCGCCCACCGCCCGTGTCAGCGCCGACTCGGCGATGAACTCGGTTTGCCACACCTCGTCTATCCAACGCGTTTTCGGCACCACCTGTCCGGATCGCTGCCGGACGGGAGCTCCCATCCGTCCTCCCCGAAACCCGAAACAGTGGCCGGTCATTGAGAATCGAGAATTCAAAATTGAGAATTCAAACGGGTATCCGTTTGATCAGCTTCGCCATTGCTGCCTAAAAAGACAACCGCACCCCCAGGCGGATCGTCCGCGGGTCCTGCCACCGATTGGAAGTGTTCCACGCTGGGTTGAGGGGCGGCCGGTCGGCGTCTCCGGGCACGATCGGCGGCAGCGGTTCGCCTGTCGACCAGTCGAGCGGCTGGTAGTCCTCCCAGCCATTGTAGTTCCAGTCATAACGATTGGAGCGGCTGGTTTCGCCCTGGCGGTCAAACACGTTGAAGATGTCGACCAGCAGGTTGAGCTCGAGGTTGGCGCCGAGCCGGATCGGGTAACCGAAGTGGAGGTCGGCCTCCCACTCGGCGTCGGTGCGGCCAAAGGCGCCGCGCTCAGACAGGTAGTACTCCCAGTTGCCGTAGATGTCGCTGAAGCCCATGGCGGTCATCGGCGTGCCGTCCCGGTAGAAGGCCGAGAGCCCGGTGGTCAGCCCGAAGTTGAAGCGGTAGATGCCGTCGAACTTCAATTGCCAGGGCCGGTCATTGGAAAGCAAGCCGTCATTGTTGACCGAGAAGTCGACGTAGTCGTAGGCCGAGTTGAGGTTGGGGTCGAGCTGGCCGGTGGAGGCCTGAAAGGTGCCGTCGTAGTTGCCCTCGAGCCGCGACCACAGGAGCGACGCAATGAATTGGAAGTTGTTGGAGAACCGCTTTGTGACCGCCAGCTCGATCGCGTCGAACTCCCGTCTCGGGGCAGGAACCTCCTTCAGGTGGCAGTCCTGGGTTCCGTCCGGGCACCCGTATCCATACGCGTATGCGAAGTCGTAGCTGTGGGTCAACAGGCCCTCGCTCGGGTTGCCGATGTAGAAATCGCCGTCGCCCGATAGGGCATCCTCGAGAACGCGGTCGAGGCTGCGGTGGATAAACGTCAGCCCGATAGCGATGTTCGGAGAGACCTCGTACTCCGCACCGATGACTGCCTCCGACAGGTACTGACCCCGTGCAGTCGGATCGACGTTATCAATATCGCGAAGGTCAGAGGGGCGTCCGGAGCGCGGCGCCTCCCCTGGCGGCGCCTGCTGGATATCCCATTCGTCATCCGAGAAGTTGTAGGCGCGCACGTCAACCCACCCGCCGCCAAAGGCCACGATCACGAGGTTCATGGGGATCGATTGGTAGAAGTACCCCCAGTGGCCGAAGACTTTCGATTTGCCATCGCCGAGGACGTCCCACACCAGGCCCAGCCGTGGCGCCCAGTTGTCGTCGATGTCCATCTGCACGGTGCCGCCGCCGTTGTAGAGCTTCTGCCGCGACCAGCGCACCCCGAGGTCGAGGCTGAGGTTGGTGGCGACCCGCCAGCGATCCTGGAGGTAGACGGCGAAGTTCTCGGTCGGGGTGTCGACGGCCCACCGCCTGACGATATCGTCGGGGGTCGCATGCTCGGGATCGATAATCTCGTTGGTGCGGTATAAATGCCTATAGTAGTACTCGTGCTCATCGTTCTCCCCGCAGTATTGGCGATCGGGAATGCAGTTGAAGCGGAAGACATTCGCCCCGACCGGACCCGACCGGGTCGAGATATCAATCACCGACAGGTCCTCGTACTCGGCGCCCAGCTTGAGCTCGTGGTTGCCGGCGAGGTTACCCACGAACCACGACACATCCGCGTTGAGCTGCCGGCGGCCGAAGTCCTCCTCCGGAAAACCGCCCCACCCCGATACCACGCCCTCCCAGCCGACCGCAATCGAGCCGTTGCCGAAGGGATCGGTGAAATCGAAGTACCCTGTGAGCGCCTTGCCGGGTCCCTCCCACTGTAACTTCTGGTTGTGGCTGGCATAGCGCGCGCTGAGCACCACGTTTTGCCCGAAGACGCCATCGTAGTTGACGGCGCCGTCCGTGCCGCCGGTCAATCGCCTACCCAAGTAGAAGGTCGGTGGCGCTGCAAAAATAGGCCGCGCCCCCTCCTCGGTTGTCGGATCACCGAAGATCGACGCCGACAGCGAGTGGTTGGCCCCCGGCCGCCAGGTCAGCTTGAAGGCAAAGAGGTTCCCCGTCTCGTCCCACGGAAATCGCTCGC
>JAIVTZ010000165.1:0-7007 GCA_049188105.1 Deltaproteobacteria bacterium
CAAGGATGCTGGATGCTCGATGCTCGATGCTCGATGCTCGATGCTCGATGCTCGATGCTCGATGCTCGATGCTCGATGCTCGATGCGACGAAAGCGTAGATTCGCGAGACGCATTGTCAAGGGACGGGCGAGCGGATCGAGTATCGAGTATCCAGTATCGAGCATCGGGCGCGTGGACGGGCTCAGATCGCTTCCACCGTCTCCTCGACGGTTTCTTCGATCGCCTCATCGACGGCTTCGACCGCCTCCTCGGCTTCGACCGCGGCCTCTGTCGCCTCCTCTTCCTCAGCCTCGGCCTTGCGCTGATCGCGATACTCGACCGCGGCGCCGATAAAGGACTTGAAGATCGGGTGCGGGTCGTAGGGCCTGGACTTGAACTCGGGGTGGAACTGGCAGGCCAGGAACCACGGGTGATCGGGGAGCTCGATGACCTCGACGAACATCCTGTCGGGCGACCTGCCGCTCACCACCAGTCCCTTCTCCTCAAGCAGCGACACGTACTCCGGGTTGACCTCGTAGCGGTGGCGGTGGCGCTCCCACACCTCGTCCGAGCCGTACATCTCCCACGCCCGCGATGACGGCGTCAGCCGGCACGGGTACTTGCCAAGCCGCATGGTGCCGCCCATCTGGTCGACGCCCACCAGCTCACGCATCTTGTAAATCACCTTGTACGGCGGCTGGTTGACGAACTCGGTCGAGTGAGCACCCGCCAGGCCGCAAACGTTGCGCGCGAACTCGACGATCGCGGTCTGCAGCCCGAGACAGATGCCGAAGAACGGGATCTTGTGGCCGCGCGCAAACTCGATCGCGCGAATCATGCCCTCGATTCCGCGCTTGCCGAAGCCCCCTGGCACCAGAATGGCGTCCACCTCGAAAAGCTCGCCGGGGTAGCCCGAGCCCTCGAGGGTCTCCGAGTCGATGAAGACCAGGTTCGTCTTGACGCCGTTGGCGAGCCCACCGTGGATCAGCGCCTCGTTCAACGACTTGTACGAGTCGGCCAGATCGACGTACTTGCCGACGATGCCCACCGAGACCTCGTCGGTCGCGGCGCGGGTGGCGGCGACGACGTCCCGCCAACGGCTCAGGTCGCGTTGGCCCTTGGGAAGGTTCAAGAGCTCGAGGACGATCTCGTCAAAGCCCTCGGCGGCGAGCTTGATCGGCACGTCATAAATTGTGTCGGCATCCTGGGCGGGGATTACCGCGCGTGACTCCACGTTGCAGAACAGCGCGATCTTGTCGCGCAGTTCCGGCGGCAGCGGTCGGTCGCACCGGCAGATCAGGATGTCGGGCTGGATACCGATCTGCAACAAGGCTCTGACCGAGTGTTGGGTCGGCTTGGTCTTGAGCTCGCCCGAGCTCTTGATGTAGGGCACCAGGGTGAGGTGGACGTTGAGCACGTTGCCGCGCCCGGCCTCGGTCCGGAGCTGGCGGATGGCCTCGAGGAAGGGCAGCGACTCGATGTCGCCCACGGTGCCGCCGATCTCGACCATTACGAAATCGACGTCGCCGCCGAGAGCACGGATGCCGTCCTTGATCTCGTCGGTGATGTGCGGGATCACCTGCACCGTCTTGCCGAGATAGTCGCCCCGCCGCTCCTTCTCAATCACCGTCTGGTAGATCTTGCCGGTGGTGAAGTTGTTCTTCTTCCCCATGGTGGCCGAGGTGAAGCGCTCGTAGTGACCGAGGTCGAGGTCGGTCTCGGCGCCGTCGTCGGTGACGAAGACCTCGCCGTGTTGGAAAGGCGACATCGTGCCCGGATCGACGTTGATATAGGGATCCACCTTGAGCATGGTCGCCGTGTAACCGTGGGCCTCCATCAGGGCCGCCAGCGACGACGCCGAGATGCCCTTGCCCAATCCCGAAACAACGCCGCCTGTGAAAAACACATACTTCGTGGCCATCTACTCCTCCTGCTCAGTCGTTGTTGATGATCTTCTCGACCCGCTCGAGATCCTCCGGTGTGTCGACCCCGAAGGCCGGGCGCGGCGCATCCAGCACCAGGATCGGGATCCCGTTCTCCAGGGCCCGCAGCTGCTCGAGCGCCTCCGCCCTTTCCAGAGGTGACGGCGCGAGCGTCACGAAGCGCTCCAGCACCTCGCGTCGGAAACAGTAGATGCCGAGATGGAGACGCCACAGCAGAGCCGACGCCTCCCTCTCCCTCGGGTACGGGATCACCGACCGAGAGAAATAGAGCGCCCGGCCACGGGCGTCGCGCACCACCTTGACCGCGTTAGGATCTTCAACCCGTTCCGGTTCGAGCGGCCGGCACAGGGTCGCCAGCCCGATGTCTTCGTCCGCCCGCAATCCGTTCACCAGAACATCGATGTTTTCACCCGAGAGCAGCGGCTCGTCACCCTGGACGTTGACCACCACGTCCCACTCTTCACGCCCGGCCACCGCCTCGGCAACCCGGTCAGTGCCGGACGCACACTCGCCGGTCATGACCGCCTCGGCGCCCGATGCCGCCGCCACCTCGGCAATGCGCTTGTCGTCGGTGGCGACGATCACGTGGCCCACGCTGCGCGCCTCCAAGGCGCGCCGCACCACGTGCGTGATCATCGGCTCGCCGGCAAGCTCCGCAAGGATCTTGCCGGGGAATCGGGTGGAAGCCCAACGTGCCGGTATCACGGCCACAACGCTCAAATCGTCTCGACTCATCCTGTGTATCGATCCTAAACAGCGGTGCGATTGAAGTCAAGACGAGATCGGTGTATTCATACAGTCGTTTGTTAGGAATTATCAACCTATTGATTCTTAACGCTTTATTATGACTATTGACTGATCAGAGTTCTGAATCTGTCGCTGCCACCTGCCCCCCAAGAACCATCCGGCCGAGAGACACACAGTTCGCTTGTAGATCCGGTCGGGAAATGATACAAACAACTGTATGAATCTCACGACCCGTGAACGGCTCCTTCAGGCGGCAACCCGCCTCTTCGCCGACAACGGTTATCGCGGCGCTTCCGTGCGCGATATCTGCAACCTGGCCGGCGCCAACCCGGGGGCGGTCTCCTACCATTTCGGCGGCAAGCGCCAGCTCTACCGGGCGGTGTTGCGCCGGGCCGCCGCCGGTCTCGCCGACATGGGGCCCGCCGCCGATGACGACAACGGTGAACGCGAGCCGGTGAGCGTGCTCGACGCGCTACGCAGAGTCCTCGACCGCATGCAGTCGGACGACGCCGCCACCCGCCTCCTCCTCCGCGATCTCGCCGACGGTGGCTCGGTGGCTGTCGAGTCCCTGACGCCGCCGCTGCGCACCGCCTTCGAGCAGCTCGCGACCGCCATCGGCCACGGCGACAATCCGCAGGCCAGCAGCGAGGGGCGGCTGCTCTTCCTCGGCCTGGCGGCGCCGCTCTTCCTTCTCACCGCCGCGTGGCCGGTAGTGGCGCGCGCCCTCGACCTCGAGATCGACCAGCGCGAGGCCCTGCTCACCGAGCTGGTACGGCGTACCCTGGCGACCCACGACGGAGTCGAGATGGTGTGACTCGATGCTGGATGCTGGATGCTGGATGCTCGAATCGACGAATGGCGGATATAGAATGGAAGAAATGATCCATGTATTGAAGGTGACGGTCACCGCGAGCGACGCCAATGCGGCGGCTGCGGACACGAGGCACTCCATGATCGTATTCGTCAAATGTCCTGACGCCAGTTCCACATACGCACTGGCCGAGGCCCACCTTCGCCAGACCGGCTGGCAGAACATCGAGCTGGTCAACTGCAAGGCGGTGCCGCCGGAAGCCATTGAGAAGCTCGACGAGTCGCTTCAGAACGCCTACCGGGAAGCGGACAGACGCGGGGTCGCGGCGGTTCTCTTGAAATAGTCGTAAGCTCGACCGCGGAGGTTTTAACCGATTCCCATTCGAACAGACCACCCTGCGGCAGTGAAGAGACGGAAGCACTGGGAGAATTTCTGGTCGAAGGCCCGCCCGCACGACGTGACCTGGTATCAGGAGTCGCCCGAGGTTTCACTCGGCCTCATCGAGGCGACGGGAATCGACCGCGATGCTCGCATCCTGGACGTCGGGGGTGGAGCATCGACTCTGGTCGACGGCCTCCTCGATCGTGGGTTCGAGAACATCTCCGTGCTCGATCTCAGCAACTCGGCAATCGATCACGCCAAGGCCCGTCTCGGAACGCGCTCAGAGCAGGTATCGTGGGCCAACGAGGACGTGACAACCTTCCACGCGGACGAGCCGATCGACCTGTGGCATGACCGCGCGGTGCTGCACTTCCTGACGAAGCAGCGCGATCGGGACCTTTACGCGCGGGCTCTTTCGGAATCGTTGGCCCCCGAAGGACACGTGATCATCGCGACCTTTGCGCTCGATGGACCAAAGAGGTGCAGCGGCCTTCGCGTTCTTCGATACGGCTCTCGGGAGATCAGCACCTTGCTCGGACCGGATTTCCAGCTGCTGGAGATTCTGCGGGAGACCCACCTCGCTCCCGGGAAGATCGAACAACGGTTCACCTACTTCCGGCTTCAACGACAGCGATGAATCGTGATGGCGGTCGAGGCCGGCAGGGTCCGCGCGCAGTTCCGAGAGGTCAGGAATCGTAGACAGACTACTGATTGAGATGGGGTCAGGTTTTTTCTGCGATAATCTGTTCCCGAGGACGTTGAGGAGATTCCGGGGTTCTGAATGATCTGTCCGAAGTGTTCGAGCGAGATGAGCGAAGAGAGCCGCGGAGGGGTCCGGTTGGATCTCTGCGGGGTGTGTTTCGGTGTCTGGTTCGACGGCGGTGAGCTCGAGACCTTCCAGGCCGGGGAGGGCTCGGCACGTCTCAGCGATGTCCCTGGGTCCAACACCCACTACGAACCGACCGGCGGTTCGGTGCATGTCAAATGCCCGCGCTGCGAGCACGACATCCTCCGCACGGGTAGGATCTCGAAGCACGAGGTCATGCGGTGCACAACCTGCCGAGGGCTCTTCCTCCCCAATGCCAACTCTCGTTTCAAAACCTCCGAGAACGGAATCCTCGACTCGGCCATCGGCGTCCTCGAGGAGATCGTCGGCGCGCTGTTCTGAACTCCGTCGATGCCTGAATCGGCGGATATCACCGATGAGAGGGCCAAGATGAAAACCGCAACCGTCTCTCCTCTGCCCGGGTTCAGGTGGCCCGTCGCGGTCAGCCGGTTGATTTCGGCGCCGTCGTCCAAAGTCTGGGAGGTCATTTCCAGCCCCGGGACGCTCCCGCTCTACCATCCGTTCTGCGAGAAGAACCCGGTCTTCGAGTGGCCCGGGCCCGGTTCGCGTGACGAGGTCCACTACTTCAGCGGATGGGTCTTCGAGCGACGGATCGTCAACTGGATTGACGACGTCGGCTTCGATCTCGAGATCGGCAGGCCGGATGGAAGGGTGTCGTTCGTCTCGTGGCGGATCATTCCGCAAGACGAGCGCCGTTCCCGCATCAGCATCATCGTCTACCCGCACGGCTTGCAGCACCTGCCCACAGTCGTTCGCTGGGCGCCCCACCTCTTTTTCCTCCAACCCCGGCTCAAGCGATACCTGCGGGCGGTGGCCAAGGGTCTCGACTGGTTCATCACCAACGGCCAGCCGGTGCGGAGAAACCAGTTCGGGGCGCACCCGTGGTTTTCACGTGCGATTCTCGTTGGTCCCGAGAGCCACACATGATCGTGGAGGTCCCATGAATGTGCTGTTGCTGGTTGGCGGGCTGCTGTCGGCGCTGATCGGAATCGTCCACTCGGTGCCCGGGCCAAGCACTTCTCGTGGTGGGTCTTCCTCATCATCGCAATGCTCTTGTGGCTCGGCAGCTCGAACTAAAGGAGATTTCATGATGCGTCTCGCGGTCCACTTTGTGTTGACCACCATGGCGATCTTCCAGATCGCCACTCCGCTCTCTGCGATCGAGGCCGACGCTGCCGATCCGTTGGCGCCGATCCGAGTCCTGCTCGGAGAGTGGGAGGGGACCGGAACGGGCTTCGGCGGCGAGTCACGAGTCCGTCACAGCTACCAGTTCATCCTCCAGGACCACTTCATCCACAGCACCACAGACGCGAAGTTCCAGCCAAAGGAGGACGGAACGCCGGGCGAGATCCACGAAGACTGGGGCTTTTTCAGCTTCGATTCGGATCGGGAAAAGATCGTCTTTCGGCAGTTCCTCTCCGAAGGCTTCGTCAACACCTACGTGCTGGGGGACGCGGAACCCGGCGCCGGGGTGCTGGTCTTCACCAGCGAGAGCACCGAGGGCGCCGGCGGCATGGCGGCACGTCTGACCTTCACCTTCGACGGCATGAACGCCTACCGGCTAGTGCTCGAGCTCGCCCCACCGGGCAAGGATTTCTTTGCCTGCCAGACCCTCGTAATGGAGCGCGTAACCGGGGATTAACATCGAGGTGTTGCCGAGATTCCTTGCCGATGCCGTCGTCCTCGTTCACCTGGCATTCATCCTGTTCGTCGCAGCCGGCGGACTGCTCGTTCTCCGCTGGCCCAAGCTGGCGTGGGTGCACGTGCCGGCGGTCGTCTGGGGCGCGCTCATCGAGCTCGCGGGATGGATCTGCCCGCTGACGCCGCTGGAGAATAGGTTGCGCGCTGCCGCTGGAGATGCTGCCTACGCCGGCGGTTTCATCGATCGGTACATCATGCCGATCGTCTACCCGGCCGGTCTGACGCGAGGCATGCAGCTGGCGCTGGGGATTGCGGTCATCGCCGTCAACCTCCTCATCTATGGCCGGTTGGTCATCCGGCGAAAGCGGCGGAGCACTCGCGACGACTGATGCCGTGCGTGCTCTAGCCCGTTCCCATCCGGAAACTCCGGAGGGGACAGCGCAGTTCTCGATGCAGAAACGAGCGATTTTTGTGCAAGTTCTAGGAAGACAAGGATTTCCGCGGAGGCGTACTCGAGTACGCCGCACAAGGGAATCCGCAGTCTGACGACGAAATTGCCAAAAAGCGCCGTTTCTGGACGAGAACTAGCCCGGTCTTCTCACCGGGTTTCATAGCGAGGGCGGCGAAGGGTAGTCAGATGTTGGGTTTTTCGCGACG
>JAIVTZ010000166.1:0-6990 GCA_049188105.1 Deltaproteobacteria bacterium
AAGCTCCATCGGAGCTCGGTCTGAATGGCGACCATGGCCTTGTCGCGGTAGCGGCCGCCCACGTAGCCGCGCAGGTCGAAGTTCTGTCCAAACTTGCAGAGGGCGTAAAAGGGCGTGTCGCCGGGGGTTGCACAGGCCGATACGCGGCCAGCGAGGATCATGGTGTCGCTGTTCTTCTTGATGCGTCGATAGAGGTTGTAGTTCGCTTTGATCGACTGATAGTCGAAGTCACTACCGACCGCCTCGTCGGCGACTCTCCAGGTGAGCTGGAAGAAGCTCCCCTGGTAGGCGGCAAACTGATTGTCACGGCTGTCTCGTTCGCCGATCAAACCGAGGCTGGCGACGGTGCTCCTCCCAAGACCCAAGAGAGGAGGTGCCGGGGGTACCACCGGCGGGTCGGTGTCGAACTCGAAGCTGGTGGTGAGGGAGGCGTAGCCGTACGAAAGACCGCCGTACCAGTCCCCGGCGATCCGCCGCATGCCCTTGAAACCCGCCGCCCAGCCCTTCTCATTCATATCCACGGATCGATCGTCGTCACCGGCCTCGTTGCCGATGCCGTAGAAGGGGAGGGTGATATCGAAATATGCGAGGCCTCCCTTGAACTTCCAGGTGTCGGCCTTGAGGTTGAAAGAGCCGCCGAGTCCGACGGCCCAGCTTCCGCCTTCGGCGTACATCCCACCGCCGCCGACGTATGACGCCTGCGATTCCGGGTCGAGCTTCTTCATATAGGCGGCCACGCCAATCAGACCATAGCCGAGAGTCGGGTTGACGAGCGGGATCGGTGCGACGATGAGGTCGCCGTCTTTCTTCTTTTCCTGCCCAGCGATCGCCGCCTCCGCCCGTTCGGCCTCCTTGGTGATGTAATCCTCGCCGCCCTCGAGGGGCGCCACGACCCCGACCGCCATTGCCATCAACGATGCGGCCAACAGCTGTCGACAACGGTTTTTGCCGTTGGTGGTAGGACTGTCGGGCCACCGTGGGTCGATTCTCATCGGGACCCTCCCTTCGGGTCAGAGTCGTGCCGCGTTCACCGTTACGTAGCCACCTCGGACACCCCGGGCGGTGGAACCACCTTGTAGGTTGTGCCCGAACCCGAGGTCACCTCCTCGAAGAACACGGTGTCGAATTGAAAGTACATCTTGCCGCCTTCCTGAACGACGGTGGCGCCTTCCGGTATTTCCTGAGCGATACCATCCATGGGCGGTTCTGCGTTGAGGTAGCCGCCCTGGGTGTCGTCGACATAGAGCGAGTTTTCCACGTAGTAGTAGGTCTCGCCGTCGACTGCGAAGGTCACGGCATCGGCCGGTACGCTGGCGATTTCTTCCTCCGGCGGCGGCGATTGCACGACGTACCCCTGGCCGCCCTCCTCCGCCGAAGCCTTCGCGTAGTACGTCTTGTCGTATTGGTAGACGGTCTCGCCGTCTTCTTCATATTCGGCCGTCTGCTCCGGCAACTCGGGCACCGTGGCGCCGGCGGGTGGGTCGACGACGACGTACTTGGTTTTCCCGTCGCGCTGAATCTGCTGGTAGAAGGTGTTGTCGGCGAAGTAGTAGGTCTGCTCATTGACCTGTACCTCTTCGGCTTCTGGCGGCAGCGTATCTACCTCGTGACCCGAGGGCGCCTGGACCAACACATAGACCGTTTCACCCTCCTGCACCGCCGGCACGTAGTACACACTATCGTGGTAGTAGTACGTCGTCCCCGACACGTATACGGTGGTCGGGCGTGTCGCCCACGACCAGAAGACCGCGCGACGGATCCAACGGCGCGCCCACCACGACCGGTGGTACCAGTGTCGGTGGTGGCGGAAGACGTGGTGGTGCCACCGCCCATGGCGGTATCGATGGCGGGCGCCGGAGTGCCAGTGACCGTGACGACTCGCGGGCGTGCCGTAACGTGCCCGTGTTGTGTGACCCGTGCTTGCCCTGGTAGTGGATTGACCCGTGGTTGCCCTGGAAGTTTGACCCGTGGTTGCCTTGGTAGTGGTTTGACCCGCGGTGCGGGTGGTAGCCGTCGTGGTGCTGGTATGGCCGTGGCTCACCGAACCGCTGGTGGCGGGGCCGGAACGGTTCACCGACGCCGACGTGCGCGCCGAGGTCCCCGAATAGCCCCTCGAAGAGCCGCTACCTCGGCGCGACTTCGCCTCGGCGGTAGTCGTCAACAGGACGAGCACGGCTGCGATCAACAGCGCCGACTGGAAGAAACCGACCCGGTTGGTTTGTTCAAACACTTTTGTCATGCGGTTCATCAGTCACCTCCCTCGTCATCGATGATCGGCACCATGATCACCCGCTCCGCGTTGTCCGGCAGGTCGGCGCGAAACGTAGTGTCGTCGAAACCTGGCGTCAGGTCCCAGTTGCGGAAGCGAGCGAAATAGCTGGGTTGACCCTCTTCATTCTTCCATCTGATGCCCATCCGCAGGGGCACCGGATCACCCTCCGCGCTGACCCACAGCTCAACGTCGAAGTCTCCGCCGCGCAGCGCGAGATGGTGGGTCCACTGACCTCTGATCCAGGCCTCGCCCACATACATTCTTGAGTCGGACTCCTCGAGGAAGATCCGTCGCGCGTGGCCGGAGATCAGATCGGAAAACGGCACGAAGATCCCGAACCCGTCCACCAGCACGTCAACCGCCCCGGTTATCTCGGCCGGCAGATCTTCTACTTGGCCGTAGATATTATCCGGGTGCTTGAGCATTGTGAAAACGCCGTCGGCGAACCAAACCTCATCGACCGTGGCGTCGTCACGCACAGTGGTCCACGCCAGGCGATCCGGCCGGCTCATGTCAAGGTATTGCACGGCGTCGAAGCTCAGGAGCTGGCCCGAGTTCTGCAGCACCTCGAAGGTAATGTAGGCGTCAACCGCAAGGTCCTGCTGAGACTCCATGAAGGCAACCATGCCTTCAAGCACCTCATCCGCGGTCGGCAGCGGACCGTCGCCGGAGGGCGGGTCGGTTGGCATCGCGAACGCCGGATCGCCATCCGGTACGCCGGCTGCGCCGCATGCCGACAGCCCGATCAGACACACCATGAGCACTGCGGCCATCCCCACGATGTGAATTCGATTCCACAATCGCTGTCGAGCTCCCATTGATCTCTCCAATCTCATTGTTTTCAAAACGAACCCGCGAGCCTCAGTTTTAGCTGATGGGCACCGGCCAGGGAAGCCGCCAGCAGGAACGCGACCGTGAGCAGATTTCTCGCAAGGACGTACACCTCAGGAAACCTGCTCGGAGAATTCCAGCGTCGCTGGATGAAAGAGCTCCTCGACGGTCAGGTTGCGGCTGGAGAGTCCCTGCTCGTACGAGTACCGGAACAGCGCTTCAAGGGTCGTGCGATTCGGCTCGATTCCGTATGACCAGTAGTTGCCACCCATCAGCTCGCGCGTCTCCTCGAACTCCTGTCCAATCCACGGCAGTGTGGTTTTATACCAAGAGGAGTTCTTGAGGTAGGCGTAGGCCCGCGATTTGGCCCGAGAGTAGGCGTTGAACAGGGACTCGAGCAACCAGGGGTTGGCATCGATCAGATCGTTGCGCACCGCAACCGCGTGCATGATGGGGAAAATGCCGGTTTCTGCGAAGTAGGCCCGCTCGGTCCGGCGGTAGTCGGGAAACAGCCGGCCGATGATCGGATTGCCCTCCGTGAAGGCCTTTGGCTCAGCGGCGTGGAAGAGGGCGTCCACCTCGCCGGCTACCAAAAGTGAACTTTCGTCCACACCCGCGGGTCCTCGTCGGATATCGAGGCCCTCCGGCAGGGTTTGCTCTTGTTTCGAGGTCGTTCCCGATCGAGCATCCGAGTCCTTCGACGCGATGACCCACTCCACCTCCTTTGGGGAGATGCCGTACTCGTGCTGAAAGATGCCCCGCAGCCAGGTCAGGGATGTCGAGGCGTACATGGATGTCCCGATGACCTTGCCTCGCAGGTCTTCGGGGCCTCGGATCCCGCGGTCGGTTCGGATGAAGACGCTCTTGTGGCGAAACAGCCGCAGCGGGAAGACCGGCAGCAGGCTGTAGCCCCGGAAGCCGTCGTTGGCAAAGGCCAGCATGTAGGGGTGGAGACCGATCTCCGTGACCTCGATCGTCTGCGGTCCGCTGAATACATGGGTGTTGAGATCGCCGATTCTCGACTCCTCGAAGGTGACGTCGCAACCCTCGATCGGGACGCGGCCGTCGATCAAAGCGTCGACGCGGTCGAACCTGTAGCCCGCCACTGTGATGGGCAGGCCCTTGGGCTTGGCCGCGGGCGATCCGGCCGCGCCGGGGGTTGGTGACGTTGCCGCCTTGCCGCATGCACTCAACGCACCGGCGGAACCCGCGGCCACCGCGACCGTCTTGATGAAGTCGCGGCGTGAGCTGCCTCTATTGCTCGATTCCATCGTCAATCCCAATCGTCAAGCGGTATCACATCGACCAACGGCCGTTGCTCACTCACTGCTCCTGGTGGTACGAGAAATTCTCCACGGTCATCTCGACGCCCTTGTCGGGCACGACGATCGTGGTGCGGGCAACATAATCGAGACCATCCGGGGTCGTCTCGTGATCGGTCATGAGCTTGACATCGCTGCCGTCGTGCTGGGTCGTGACCTCGGTCTTGACCATTTTGAAGTCTTCATTGATCCACACCGACATGCGATCCCCGGCCTGGACGACATCTGTGGCATCGAGCTTTCGGCCCGCTCCGTCGGGTGAGACGGAAGCTTTGTTGAGAAAATCGAGGAGATTGCCGGCGGTGGGCAGACTGTAGGCCTTCAAAAGCTCGCCGAGCTCCGCCATCCAATCCTTCATCTCCCCCATCTTTTTCTTGGCCACCTTGCCCCGTAAGCCTTTTGGCTTCTTGGCCGAGGTCTCGTCGATGGGGGTCTTCTGTAGCTCACCGTCAACCGTGTAGCGCACGATCTCAGCCTTGAGGCTTTTGACCTCCCCCTTGACCTTGACCTCGGTGCGCTGCGTCCAGCTGTAATCGCGAGTTTTTATCGCGTTCTCCTGCCGAGCCTTGCTGACCTTTTCCGCAACCAAGGTCATGTCCATTTGTGCGGCTGCCGGAACGGCCACCGTCATGACAATCGCCATCGCACTCATCTTCAGTGCTTTCATCTATTGCTCCTTTTACCCGAAGCCCCTCATTACCAGAAGAACCGGAAGGCGACCACCGGCCCGCTCATGCTCATGTCGTACTTGATGCCTGCGTTCTGGTTCTCGTAGTCGTAGTCGAGATGGCGGTAGCCGGCGAAGACCGCCGCCCATTTCCCGAGTCTGTAATCGATGACGGCGGCGGCATTCCACACGAGATCCGATCCCCCGGCACCGATGTCGAACCGGCCCGAGAACTGCCACCGCTTGCCGAGCTGCGGCCGCCACATGACGCCGGCGAAGAGATCGGTCCATGATTCAGCGACCTCGATATCCGGCGCGATCTGCAGCTGAAAACCGATGTCCGAATCGAGCTTGAAGTAGCGCACACCGGCGATCACCCACCACGTGTCCGCGAATTCATAGCCGCCTGCACCCTCGAGAATCAGGTTCTCGACCTCGACGTCGGCCGTTTGCCCGGGGGTATCGATGTCCTGGGAGCCCGCGAGGTTGAGGTAGCTGGCGTCCGCGAGCAGGCCCCAGCGGCCCTTGCTGGCCTCAAAGTGCACTGTGAACGCAGTCTCGAGGTTGTCGAATGCGTCATTGAAGTCCACCCCGAAATCCTGGTCGAACCTGTCGCGGACCGTCATGGTGCCGTCGACGTTGACGGCCCAGAGGTAAAGCGGTGCGATCTGGAACTGCCATTTATCGGATTGGTCCTGTGCGCCCACCGGAGCTGCGGCCGCCACGGGAGATGCCGCGGCGCCGGATCGGCCAAAGCCCCAACAGCAGCCTGGCCGGGCGCCAGGCGCTGTACCACGCCCTCGCCCACATCGAGCTCAACGCCATCGATCTCGAATTTCGCGACAAAAATGTGCTGCTCGTTGATGATTCGATCGTTCGTGGTACGACATCGAGACAGATCATCAAGCTTGCCCGCGAGGCCGGCGCGCGCAAAGTCTATTTCGCGTCGGCGGCTCCCCCGGTACGCTATCCCAACGTCTATGGCATCGACATGCCGGCCGCATCGGAACTCATTGCAAACGGCAGGTCGACGGAAGAGATTCAGGAGATCATCGGCGCGGACCGCCTCATTTATCTGGATCTGCACGGTCTCATTCGTTCAGTGCGAAATTACAATTCGGAAATAAGGGAATTCGATACATCCTGTTTCTCCGGCGAGTACGTTACCGGCGATGTCACCAAGGAATATTTGCTCGAGTTGGAGCAGGAGCGCAACGACCACGCCAAGGTCTTGCGCAATGCAAAGCTGCGCGGGCTGGATAATATCGAAGACGACGAGCAAGAAGCGGACGCAGGAGGGGATGAAGAATCGATGAGTGATCCCGGCACTGCAGTCGGGATGTAAGAGGTCTGCCCGGCGTACGAAACGCCGGCAGCCCGACAAACGCTATGAGCATCAAAGTCATGATCATTGATGGACAGACCGAGTTCCGCCGGCTGCTCATACACCACGTTACGACTCACTGGCCAGACGCCATCATCTCCGCCTACGACCCCGTCACCGCCGGCCAGCTGCGGGACGAATTCTCGGGTGCCGGCAACGACATCGTTCTGTTAGGCGACGACCTCGGCAAGAAACGGGGCCTGCAAGCGCTGAAACAGTTCCTCAAAACACCCGGGTTTCCACCAATCGTATATTTCAGCGGTGGTAATGAGAAAAAAGAAAAGCGCGAGGCCAAGAAACTTGGCGTGGACGGCTTCTTTCCGCGCGAGAACATCAGCCATGATGGCCTGATCATCACGCTGGGCCGTATTTTACTCGCACAACAGCGCATCGCTTCGACAGCCACGCTTTTCGCTAGTGACCTGGCCACGGGCCTGCGCCTTCTGATCAAAGGCTATAAATTCATCGAGAAGCTCGCCGTCAGCAAACATTCCGCCGTTTACCTGGCTGAGAA
>JAIVTZ010000167.1:0-6980 GCA_049188105.1 Deltaproteobacteria bacterium
GCAGCGGGCGAGGTCGATGGCTCCGACGAGAGCTTGCTCTCGGAGGAGACATCGGCCGAGGCCGCGTGGCCGTGGTCGAAGACCGCGGACGGCGGGCGTCCGGGCACGGAGACGGAGACGGGCACGTTACACTTCGTGGCGGAGGATCCGGTGACGGACGATTACACTCTCACCCTCGGTGCGCATCTCTTGCTGTGGGGGTTCCCGCTGGCCCTGGTCATCGTGGTCGTGGCCGAAACCCTCCTCGATACGTGGTGGCGGGAGCCCAGGAAATGACGCCGGTCGAAGGATCCACCCTGACCACGGTCGCGCTGGTAATGGTCGCCTACGTCACAGTGCTGATCTTCATCGGTTGGCGAGCGGCGAAAAGGACCCATGGCGGCGAGGACTTCCACCTCGCCGGCCGCTCGCTCGGCGCATGGTCCGCGGGCATCTCGTCCACCGCCAGCTCCGAATCGGGCTGGGTGACCCTCGGCGCCGTCGGCATGACCTTCACCCACGGGATCTCGGGGCTGTGGTACGCGCCCGGCTGCCTCCTCGGATACCTGGTCAACCTCTACATCGTGGCGCCCCGCCTACGGGAGATCTCCGCGACCCAGGGCTCGGTGACCCTCACCGACGTCATCACCCGTCGCTGGGGCGACCCGCGAAACGTGCTGCGCGTCACCGCCACCACCATCATTCTGATCTGCATGATGGGTTACGTGGCGGCGCAGATGACCGCCGCCGGCAAGGCGTTCTCGTCATCGCTCGGTCTCGAGGGCAGGAGCGGCTATCTCCTCGGAGTCGTGATCGGCGCGGCGGTGATCATCCTCGTAACCTCGCTCGGCGGCTTCAGGGCGGTGGCGTGGACCGATCTCTTCCAGGGCCTGCTGGTCGCGATAGCCCTGATCGTCCTGCCCCTCTACGCCGTTGCCCGCCTCGGCGGATTCGGCGCTCTCATCCAGGGGCTCGGATCGATCAGCCCCCACCTGCTCACCGCCGGCGGCGACCGGATCGGTCCGGCCCTGTGGGGATTCGTCGTCGGCCAGCTCGGCATCGGCCTCGGCTACCCGGGAATGCCGCACGTCATCACCCGCTACATGGCCACCCGCAACGACCGTGAAGTGCAGCGGCTGCAGATGATCGCGATGTTTTGGGGCGTCGCGGTCTTCTATGGTGCCGGACTGGTCGGCCTGGTCGGACGAGTGATGATGCCGGACCTCGCCGACGGCGAGCAGGCCCTGATGGCCATCGCCCTGGAGCTCGCACACCCGGTTCTTGCCGGGCTGCTGCTGGCGGCGGTGATCTCGGCCATCCTCTCCACCGTCTCGTCACAGCTGCTGGTGGCGGCGTCGGCGGTTGCCTACGACATCGTCGAGGAGACCCTGGGCAAGGCTCGCGACGACCGCCGCAGCCTGTTGCTCGGCCGCTGGACCGTGGCGATCGTCGGTGTGATCGGAATCCTGGTGGCCCTCAGCGAGGTGCGGCTGGTTTTCTGGTTCGTGCTCTTCGCATGGTCCGGTCTCGGCGCCGCCTTCGCGCCACTGATCCTGCTCTCCCTGTGCAAACGCGGAGTCAACCGCCACGGCGCTCTGGCGGCGATGCTCACCGGCATCGGCGTCACCGTGGCCTGGAAGCTGGGGCGAGACGCCGCCGCCAACCCCGAGATCTTCGCCCGCGTGTGGTGGATCACGTTGCTGGCGGCGGCCGTGATCCTCATCCTCGGCCAGCTCGCGCGGGCCTTCGACGGTGGCGATCGAATCGCGGTGGCGGCCGCCGCGTCACTCACGGTATTCGGCTGGTGGCTCGTCCAGCAATGGGGGCTCGACAATCTTTACGAGCTCGTCCCCGCGTTCTTCCTCGCCGGCTTCGCCGCTTTGGCAGTCAGCTGGATCACTGAAAGAGTAAAGGGTTAGGAGTTAGGAGTTAGGAGTTGACACCCCTAACCCCTCACCTCCTCACCCCTAACCGGTTAAGCGTAAAGCCTGGACCGGCACAGCAAGCGCCCTTCAAGAACGTCTTTACTCTTAACCCTTTACCCTTAACCCTCGCGAGGCGGGGGCGTCATTCCGAACGAGAGCCGAACGTACTTCTGGACTTCTTCTTGGAACTCCTTCAGGCGTGAAGAGTCAGCGTTGACCACCAACCCGTGGCGCTCCAGGTTGGGGTTGCGGCAGAAGGCGTCCAGCGGTACGCCGCCGATCCCGGTCTCGAGGTAGAAGGCGACGGTGGGCGAAACATCGAATTCTTCACCGAGCTCGCGGCAGCGCGCCGACAACCGCGGAACGGCATACATAGACCCCACCCAATCAAAACCTTCGGGGTCGGGCAGCAACGGCTGCTCGGGGTCGAGCAGCTCCGGGTAACGCTCGAAGGCCTGGTTCAACAACAGGCGGCGCCGCCGTTGCAGGTGACGCCCGATGCGCATCTGCAGCCGGATACGATGTTCGGCGAGCTCGTCGTCACCACTGATGAAGGGGGCGAGCAACGAGGCTATCGCCGCCTGGACGGCATTGGAAGGCCCAGCCATGACGTTTTGGGCATAGCGCACGATGCCGTCGCGCGGAGATTTGGCACGGGTGAGCAGAGCCCCGGCACGCAGCCCGGTGACCCCGTGGGTCTTGGACAGCGAGTCGATGAAGAGCACCGCATCGGCGTAGCGTGAATCCTCGAGATACCAGGTGAGCAGGCGGCTGTGGTCGGGGTGGAGGCGCACATAGACCGAGTCCAGGATCACCGTGGCGTGGGGCCAGCGATCGAGGACCGCGTCGACGAATGCTCGCATCTGTTCCGGCGGAAGTGTGCGGCCGGTGGGGTTGTTGATCGGCATGAGATAAACGCCGTCGATTTCGACGTTGTCGGGCACCTGATCGAGGTCCTCAGGGCTCGGGTCCATGTCGGCGCGGCCCGGCGGCAGAAACGCCACCCTCATACCAAGCAATGCCATTTGGTCCATCGGGCAGGTGAACGTCGGGATGGGCACGAGAATGGTGGCCGGGCTCGCCGTTCCGGCGCGGCTTCGGCGCGCCTCTGCCACACCCTGGAGAGCGGCCTGCAAGGCCTGATTGCCGCCGTGGAAGACCATGATCTGCGGCGGTGAGTGGGCCTCGTTTTCAAAATCGATGCCCAGCTGGCGCGACCACAGGGCACCCCATGATCGGGTCACCAACGGGTAGCCGATGGAGTCGACGTTGTAGCCCATGGGGTGGGCGCTGAGCTGGCGTACCCAGCCGCCGATATACTCGAAGGCGGCCATGAGCACGCTGTACCAGTCGTGCCGCAGGCAGGGGTCCTCAGGATCGTCGGGGGGAACCGTACGCCGGTCGAGGTCGCCTATGGCAGAGGCGAGATCGTCGTAACCCATGGCGCGCATGGCGTTGACTGTGCGGCTCATGAGCCGGATCGGGGCGCTTGCATAAAGATCCTTGAAGGAGTTGAAGACCTCCAGCCGGACCTCCCGTTCGCTTCGCTCCATGGCTGCCCCCTTTTTGCCCGATCTTCTCACCGGCCGCAGTTGACACCCGGTGGGAAGACCGGGCTAGTTCTCGTCCGGAGTTTCCGGATGGGAACGGGCTAGTCGGCATGGTACCCGGCGCATCGCCGAGCGGCAAGGAGACGTTGCCGGAGGCCCGTTTTCAGGACGGATCGGGTTCAGAAGCTTGCAGCACTCGTTCGCGCAGGCGATTCAGAAAGTCCTGTTCCTTCGGAGTCAGCGCCTGCGGCCCTAATGCCTCGATCTTGATCCGAATGCGCTCGAACTCACGCGCCGCCTCAGGGGTCAGCCCAGGCATCCCCCCGACCGGTCGTCGGCGCGCGGGCGCGCTCGGCGCCGGACGGGTCGTCCGCAGCCAGAAGAAGTACATCAGGGCGCCGGCGAGCGCACCGCCGAGGTGGGCGCCATGACCGATGGGCAGACCGCCGCCCCGGCTCTGCGCCACCAGACCCCAGAGATCGATACCGACGAAGGCGAGCACGCCCGCCAGGGCGGGCACCGGGATGACCCCGAAGAGCAGAATCTTGTGGCGGGGAAAGTAGAGGGCGTAGGCCAGGAGCAGACCGCTGACCGCTCCCGACGCCCCGAGGGCGGGAATGTCGCCGTTTCCCATCAGGAACGACGACACCAGGCAGTGGCTCAGCGATGAGACCACCGCCGCCGCCAGGTAGAAGATGACGAAGACCCGGGTCCCCCACAGCCGTTCGAGAACGGTGCCGAAGCTCCACAGAACGAACATATTGATGGCCACGTGCCAAAGCTCGTTGTGGGAGAAGGCGGCGGTGACGAGGGTCCACACATAACCGTGTAGGAGGCGCGAGGTGCTGACGAGGAAGTTGACCACCATGAAGTCCCCGAGGCCGGGAACCATGGATGCCGCCTGCCAGGCGAGGAAAACCAGCACATTGATGCCGACGATGACCGACACCGCCGGTGTGCGCGGCATTCGCCGACGGGGAGGCGGCGGTACGGGTGGCCAGCTGCTCGGGGGTTCGAATGCACCATTCATGAAACGCCCGCATTATGCCAGATCACGGCCAGCCCGCATATCTCACCGGGTTTCGTAGCGAGGGTGGCGAGGTGCCGTGCCCAGTGGGGTTTTCGACCCGAGGGGCGCGGAGCCGTACTCGTGAGTACGTCGAGCACCCCGAGGCGAGAAAACACCGCTGGACGCGGTGCATCGCCGCCCGCAGCAGAAAGCCGGCGAGATATGCGGGCTTAATCCCCGTGATAGCCTCGAACGGACCGGTGGAGGTCAGGTATGAACCGATTTTCCCGATGGCTCGCATGTCTTCTCGCGGCGGTGCTCGCCGCCTTCAGTGCCACCGCCTCCGATCTCGAGAACCGTCTCGAGCGCGAGCTCAGAGGCGCCTGGGGAATCCTCGAGGCGGAGGTCTACTCCGGCTGCGGCGGCACCTACAGCGACAACACCGTCGGCGCGGCCGGGGTCGCCAGCAAGGCCAGTCATCGCTTCGAGCCGGGAGAGCTGGTCAAGATCGACAAGATCAAGGTGAAACGGCAACGCGTGGACCTCCTGCTGACCCTCGCCGCGCCGATCCGCACATCCCGCATGGACGGACCCTTCGAACTCTTTGACGAGCGTGAGTGCCGGGTCCAGCTGATCTTCCCGGTGCCGCGGGAGCAGGTGAAGAGCGGCGACGCCGAGGCCCTCCTCGACACCGTCCGCACCACCGTCACCCTGCACCCCTCCCTCACCGACGCGCGGGAGTCGGATGCGTGGAACGGACGCGAGACTGAGCCTCTACCCGACGATTACGCGGAGACCCTGCAGCGCCACGCGGCATGGAAGGCCGAGCAGACCAACGCCGCTGTTCGGTTGGGCGTTGACCGCGCCCTCGCCGCGGGCGCCGCCATCGCCGAGGACCTGAGCGACGACCCGGATTATCTCGAGGGCTTCGCGGAGGGCGCCCAGAGGATGAGCTCCCTCACCCTCAGCGACTGCTCCTCCCTGGTGGCCGCTTCGTACACCGTCTACCACAAGAACGCACCAAAGGACCGGCCGAGGCGCTGGCGCGACGGTTGGGACGACGGCCAGGAGCTCGTATTCAACGTGCTGATCGCGAACCGCCTGCAGGGCTGCTTCGTACCCGTGCCGCCGGTAACGGCACCATGATCGTCGCCGGCCTCCAGCTCGACATCGCCTGGGAGGACCCGGCGGAGAACTTCCGCCGTACCGAGGCCCTCGTCCGCGAGGCGGTCGACCGGGGGGCACAGGTGCTCGTACTGCCGGAGCTCTTCGCCACCGGCTTTTCGATGCGCTCCGAGGCGATGGCGACCCACGCCGCCGAGGTCAGGGCCTTCCTCGCCGACACGGCTGTCGAGCATGATGTGTGGGTGATCGGCGGCTATGCCGAGTCCGGGGTCGAGCGGCCGGCCAACGCCTGCGGCATCTTCGACCCGAAGGGCGACGAGGTTCTCCACTACCGCAAGATCCACCCGTTCTCGCTGGCGGGTGAGCCCGAGCACTACGAGGCGGGCCGCGACCTTCTTACCCTCGAGATCGAGGGCGTGCGGGTGACGCCGATGATCTGCTACGACCTGCGCTTCCCCGAGCTCTTCCGCGCCGCCGCCACCGCCACCGACCTCTATGTGGTGATCGCCAACTGGCCGACCCGCCGCGCCCACGCCTGGCGCACCCTGCTCGCCGCCCGCGCCATCGATGATCAGGCCTGGGTGCTCGGCGTCAACCGGGTCGGCGAGGCCGAGGGCCACCCGCACCGCGGCGACACCAGCCTCCTCGACCCGTGGGGCGAGGTCGTGGCAACCCTGGCCGACGCCCCGGGCACCGTCGTCGGCGAGGTGGACGCCGAGGTGGTCAGCGACGCGCGCGAGCGCTTCTCCTTCCTCGACGACCGAAGACCGGAGGTCTACCGCCGACTCGAGGACGGTGACTGAACCATCCACCCGAACAACCACAGAGACACAGAGGGCACAGAGAGGAACACAGAGCCACCCACCCATCGCAATTTGCCCACAGATCACGCAGATAACGCAGATAACGCAGATGGTCGTTCTCGAAACTCAACTGCGTGGCGAGGTCCCGGTCGTCGTCGAACGACGGCCGGGGACCGCTGGGCCGGACAATCGTTTCGGACGCAAGCGCCCGGCGCGATGCCCCGGGCGCGTCGGCAGGTGGGATGCGCGGCTGCGACGAACGCTCGCGTTCGGAGCAGACGTGCTTCCCACCGGTGGGCGGCGATCGTCAGATCGCCGACTGTTCCGCCGTCAATTCTCGCCACTGCAGCATCTAGGAGACTATCTGCGTCTATCTGCGGGCAAATTGCGATGGATGGGATGCTTTGTGATGGCTTCGTGTCTTCGTGCCTTCGTGTTTGCGATGCCTTCCTCTGTGTTTCTCTCTGTGTCCTCTGTGCCTCTGTGGTTGATCGGGGTGGGTGGGCCTGGAATATTCACGAACGCGTTTGCGCTACGCTGGTGGGGGCACTATGACATCCACGGTCACGGTCAAGGTATTTTTCGAGGC
>JAIVTZ010000168.1:0-6968 GCA_049188105.1 Deltaproteobacteria bacterium
GCCCCGCCAGCAGCGGAGTGAACTCAGGCCTCATCTGAAGGAGGAGGCCATGAGTCACGCGCTGGCGGTGGTGCGTCACCGCGCCTGCAGGGCGCGAGTAACTCATAACTCAAAACTCATAACTCAAAACTGACTCGGGTCGATGGGTGGCTATACCAGCTCGAGCATCTCGAGCGAGTGTTTTTCGGCGTCTCCACCATGGCTCCTGACACCCTCGGCGGTGATCACGAAGGTGGCCTGCTCACCCGCAATGCGCGAGAAGTAGAGCCGATGGCGAACACCCTGAGCGGCCATGTCGAGAGCGCACAGCTCGGGGGCTATCTCAGCGATCAGACTGCGATTGCACACCGGGCACGAGAAATCCCACATCGACCCCTCCTGGAGCTTGAACTCCGGCGGCAGGTAGGCCCGATAGTTCCCGGGTTCGGGATGGAAGCCGATGAGGATGCGATGGGGACCGCACTCACCGATCAGCACCACCGCCTCGTCGGGGTTGAGCATGGCCCGGCAGTGTGGACACGCGTACGTCCAACGCATGGTTGCCCCCTTTCCGTGACGCTGTTCTCTATCTGACAATATGGGTTCCGGCCGGAGGATTGCCAAGACGAGGGGGGCAGATACTCGATACTGGATACTCGATACTCGATACTCGATCCATCCCCCCGCCCATTGACAAGATGTCTCGCAGATTTACGCTTTTGTCGCATCGAGCATCGAGCATCGAGCATCGAGCATCGAGCATCGAGGCTCACCCCGCCTCGTCAGCTTCGTGGTACATCCTCCGGATCTCGCCCATGTCTACCGACGGCTCCGGGAATCGCATATTCAGACTCTCCATGGTGTCGACCACGATGTCGGCAATCGCCAGGTTGCGGAACCACTTGCGGTTGGCCGGGATCACGAACCACGGTGCGTCATCGGTGCTGCATCTCGAGAGAGCATCTTCGAAAGCCTCCGTGTAGGCGTCCCAGTACGGCCTCTCCGAGTAGTCCGCGTCGCTGATCTTCCAGTTCTTCTTCGGGTTGTCGATCCGTTTTTTGAAGCGCTCGAGCTGTTCCTCACGATCGATGTGGAGGTAGAACTTGAGGATCACGGTTCCGCTGTCGACCAGCAGACGCTCGAAATCGTTGATGTGGTCGTAACGTTTCGACCAGATCTTCTTCGGCACGAGGTCGTGCACCCGTACAACCAGCACGTCCTCGTAGTGCGAGCGGTTGAAAATGCCGACCATGCCCCGCTTGGGCGCCGCGAAATGGCACCGCCACAGGAAATCGTGGGCAGCCTCCATCTTCGAGGGGACCTTGAAGCTCGTGACCCGGCAGCCCTGTGGGTTCATCGGGCCGAAGACGCGGCGTATCGTCCCGTCCTTGCCCGCTGCGTCGCGACCCTGGAGGACGACGAGGAGCGAGCGTCTGTCCTCGGCGTACATGAGGTGTTGGAGGTCGCGGATCTTCTCGGTCGACCTTTCGAGCTGGTGCGCCGCCTCCTCGCTGTCGAGATCCGCTGGTTTGAAGTCCGCGTCGATATCGTCGAGGTTGATTTTATTTCCGGGTTTGACTCGGAACCTCTCGCTGTAGTCCATTTCTTTCGCCCTTCTGTCGGTCGTGAGAGTTCATCCTACACCGGGCGAGATGACGGTTCACAGTCCTGCTACCATCACCCGAGGAGGCCAAGATGGTCAGAGCTGAAGGCAGGGAGTTCCCCTTCGAGGGCGTGGAGGCGCTGACGCCCGAGGTGCTCGAGACCTTCCCCTACGAGTACCCCGCGCGCGAGGCGCTGGTGGAGGTTGAAACCGACGAGTGGAGCTGTGTGTGCCCGTTCTCGGGACTGCCGGACTACGGGACCCTGGCGGTGAGCTACGTACCGTCCGACGTCTGTATCGAGCTCAAATCGCTCAAGTACTACCTGACGAGCTTTCGCGGCGTCGGCATCTATCAGGAGCATGCGGCCAATCGGGTGCTCGAGGACCTCGTGGCCTGCTGCGCCCCGCGCTGGATGGAGGTCGAGCTCGACTACCGCCTCCGCGGAGGCCTCCACACTGTTGTCTCCGTCTCCCATGGAATCAACACCGACGTCGAACGTTAAAAGTTCATCGTTCGAACGTTCTGCACCTCTCGTGGGTTGTTCGGGCGAAAGGGGAGGGTCGGCGGAAATCCGAAATCCGAAATCCGAAATTCCTAATTCCTAACTCCTAATTTGGGCCGCCTGCCCCGCCATGTGTAGAGGGCGGTCGCCGCGACGATGACGAGGCCGCCGGCGATTGCCAAACTGCCGGGCTGCTCACCGTGGACGAGCCACGCCCACACCGGGCTGAGAACCGGTTCGAGGAGCAGCAGTAGCGAGACCTCGAGGGCGCCGACGCTGCGCACACCTCGGACCATGAAGATGTAGGCGACGGCGATCTGGAAGAGACCGAGAAAGGCGAGCACCGCCCAGTCGACGGGTGTAGCTCTCGAAATAGGGAGGGCGGCGGGTAGGGTCACGAGGCAGGCGATCAGATTGCCGCACACTACGGCCGAGACAGCACCGGACGGCGCATCGCCGACTGCAGTAGAGGTCCCTTGGGAAGGGCGGGCTAACCACCGCAGGCCGATGATGGTCAGCGCCCAGAAGATCCCGGCGACAAAGGCGACCGCGTTCCCGCGCAGTGGGTCGGGGGCAGTGTGGGAGGCCGGTTGGGCACCGGCGAAAATCATCGACATACCCGCGGCGAGGGTGGCGATGAACCAGATTTGGCGACTGCGTACGCGCTCGTGAAGGAGGAGTGGGCTCAGGAGGAGGATGTAGAGCGGCGCCGCGGCCTGGAGGAAGATCGCGTTGGCTGCGGTCGTCAGCTTATTGGCGAGGACGAAGCAGATCATGGTGCCCGCGTAGGCGGACCCCACGAGCCACGTTCGCCAACTCCACATCCGGCGGGCGGACGGCAAGAACCCCAGGAGAGCCACGGCCGCGATGCCCGAGCGAAGGCTCGCCACCTGCCAACCGTCGAGCGAACACAGCTTGATTGCCGCGCCGCCGGTTGAAAACAGCAGCGCCGCGGAGAGGATCATCAGCCGATCGACAAACCGCGGGTGAGGGTGCTCGGTCATTGATGGACATCATACCGGCAGATGAATTCGGATTTCGGATTTCGGATTTCGGATTTTCCACCCAAACCCTCCAGGGCGTGAGTAACTCAAAACTCAAAACTGAGAACTCAAAACTGAAATCCGGAGGATTTCGCGGTGTGTTATATTTTCCACGATGCGAGATCGCTTATCAGGAATCCGCACACACTGCTTCCCGGTAGGGGAGCTTTTTTGTAGGGCTGGCCTGGGGGTGAGATGACAAATGACCCTGGCCGCACGGCGCTGCATCAGGTTCTGGACAAGAACGGCATGGCCCACACAGTGGCGCGAATGGCCGCGGAAATCCTGGAACGTGACGGCGACGATGTCATGCTGGTCGGGATCCACACCCGCGGTGTGCCTCTCGCCGACCGTCTGGCGCGCGCGCTCGAGGAGGTGACAGGGCGTAAGGTGACCGTCGGCCGGCTTGACATCTCGCTCTACCGTGATGACGTAGGTCCCTGGCGACCGGCTCACCAGCAGCCGGTGCTCAAAGAGACCGTGCTCCCGGACTCGATCGACGATCGCGTCGTTTATCTGATCGACGACGTCGTATTCACCGGACGCACGACCCGCGCCGGCCTCGACACCCTGCTCGACTGGGGCCGGCCGCTCGCGGTGCGGTTGGCAGTGCTGGTGGATCGCGGCCACCGTGAGCTGCCGATCGCCGCCGATGTTGTGGGCAAGGTGCTTGACACGGCGAGGGACGAGGACGTGCGGGTGCGGTTTGCCGAGGTCGACGGCGAGGACGGCGTCTGGATCGGCCGCGAGGTGAAAGATGCCTGTTGAGCCGGTCGCGGCCCTCGAGGGTAAGGATGTGGTCGGGATCGATCACCTGAGCCCCGGCGAGATCCAGCTCATCCTCGACACCGCAGAGGAGCTGCTCGACGTGGCGGAGCGGCCGATCAAAAAGGTGCCGGCGCTGCGTGGTTCGACGGTGGTCAATTTATTCATGGAACCCTCGACCCGGACCCGCTTCTCCTTCGAGGTGGCCGAGAAGCGGCTCTCGGCCGATACTCTCAACTTCTCGTCTTCCGGCTCCTCGGTGAGCAAGGGTGAGACGCTCTTCGACACGGCCCGCAATTTGATGGCGATGGCGCCCGATTTCATCGTCATTCGCCACCCGAACTCGGGCGCGCCGCACCGGCTTGCCGGGGTGATTCCGGTGTCGATCATCAACGCCGGCGACGGCATCAACGAGCACCCGACCCAGGCCCTTCTCGACGCCCTGACCATGCGCCAGCGCTTCGGAAATTTCGAGGGTCTCAAGGTGGTGATCGCCGGCGACATCCGGCACTCGCGGGTGGCGCGGTCCAACGCGTTCCTGCTCACGAAAATGGGTGCCGAGGTGCGCTTTGTCGCTCCCGCGTCGCTGCTGCCGCTCGATGTGGAGGACCTCGGGGTGAGCACCTTCCTGCGGATCGAGCCGGCCCTCGAGGGCGCCGACGTCGTGATGATGCTGCGCATCCAGCTCGAGCGTCAGAAGAAGATCAACTTCCCATCCATGCGCGAGTACTTCGATTTCTTCGCCCTCACCCCCGAACGGCTGCGGCTGGCCGCGGATCACGCGGTGGTGATGCACCCGGGCCCGATGAACCGCGGCGTCGAGATCGACTCGTCGGTGGCGGACGGCGAGCAGTCGGTGATCCTCGATCAGGTGACCAACGGCGTCGCGATCCGCATGGCCATTCTCTACCTGCTCGCCGGAGAACGCAGTGAAGCGGCTTCTGATTCGTAACGGCCGGGTGGTCGATCCGTCGCAGGGCCTCGACCAGGGGATGGACATCCTCGTCGAGGACGGTCATGTGGCGGCGATCGGCGAACGCCTCGAGGCGCCGGCCAGAGTGAAAATCCTCGATGCGGCGGGGCTGGTGGTCGCCCCCGGTTTCATCGATCTCCACACCCACCTGCGCGAACCGGGCTTCGAGCAGAAGGAGACCATCGAAACGGGCTCCAGGGCGGCGGTGGCGGGCGGTTTCACCGCGATCTGCTGCATGCCCGATACCAAACCCGTCAACGATGATCCATCGGTGACCTCATTCATCCGCGAGCGGGCCGAACAGGCCGGTCTGGCCAGGGTCTACCCGGTGGGTGCTCTGTCGAAGGGCCTCGAGGGCCAGGAAATGGCCGAGATCGGCGAGATGGCGAAGGCCGGGGCGGTGGCGGTATCCGACAACCCGCGCCCGGTGGGCAATGCGCTGCTCCTGCGGCGCGCGCTCGAGTACGCCCGCAGCTTCGACATCCCGGTGGCGGCCCACGAGGAGGATCTCGACCTGTCGGATGGCGGTTCGATGCACGAGGGCGCGGTGTCCACGCGGATCGGTTTGCGCGGAATGCCGACATCGGCCGAAGAGGTGATGGTGGCGCGAGACGTTCTGCTGGCCGAGCTCACCGGTGGCCGGCTCCACCTCTGCCATCTGTCGACCTCGATCGGCCTTGACCTGGTGCGGATCGCCAAACGACGGAAGCTCGCGGTGAGCTGCGAGGTGGCGGCCCACCAGTTCGTTCTCACGGACGAGGACGTCGCCGGCGCCAACTACGATCCAAATTGGAAGACCAACCCACCACTGCGAAGTGCGGTGGAGGTGGAGGCGATCCTGCAAGCGGTCTATGACGGCGCAGTTGACGCCATCGTCTCCGACCACGAACCCCACCACGCCGATGAAAAGGAGCTCGATTTCGCGGATGCCCCCTTCGGTATCGTCGGTCTCGAGACCGCGGTTCCCCTCGCCCTCGATCGTCTGGTGCACGCTCGGGTCATTGGTCTGATGCAGCTCGTGCGCCTGATGTCGACCCGGCCGGCGGAAATCTACAACCTGCCCGGCGGCAGTCTGCGCGAGGGCGTGCCGGCCGATATCACCATCCTCGACCTGCGGGTGATGCGCACGGTTGATCCCGGCTCATTCAAATCAATGGCCCGCAACACCCCCTTCGCCGGCATGCGCCTCAAGGGCTGGCCGGCGGCCACCATCGTCGGCGGCAAGATCGTCTGGCAGGCATAGTTTTGAGTTTTGAGTTATGAGTTTTGAGTTACGGACGGATTTCGGATTTGAAGCGCGGGGAAAGCCCGTTCACCGGAGGTAACTGGCATCCTCTCGGGAAGCGCGATGGGAAACGGGTCGCCTCGAAGCCAGGAGCGCCTCGCCGGGACGTGGCCGCGACAACTCAAAACTCAAAACTAAAAACTCAAAACTCATGTGTGTTATCCTTCCGCTCCCGTGCACACGGTGCACGGATAATCCGCCTGCGAGGCCTGCCATGATCGAGGGATCCAACGATATCAACGAGTTCGAGCAAGCTCTCCGTGAGAGCTTCGAAGCAGAGGAGCTCAAGCCTGGCGACGTGATCCAGGGCGTGATCGTCGCCATTCACGGAGACGTGGCGCTGGTGGACGTGTCCGCCAAAGCGGAGGCCGTCCTCGAGCGTTCCGAGCTCGACGAGCTCGGAACCGGCGATCCGGTCGAGGTGGTCGTGGTGTCGACCGGCGAGGAGATCAAGGTCTCTCGCCGGATGGCTCTCGAGGCCAAGCTCAAGGAGAGGCTCAACCAAGCGGTTGCCTCGGGCGAGCCCGTCGAGGGCAAGGTGATGGGTCGTCGCAAGGGCGGATTTGACGTCACTGTCTCCGGGGTGCGTGGCTTCTGCCCCATGTCCCTCATCTCCGATGTGCGGGTGGACGATCTCGACATCCACCTCGGCCAGACCTACAACTTCAAAGTTCTCGAGTACGAATCCGACAGTCAACGGCTGGTCGTTTCGCGGGCAGCCCTCCTGCGTGAAGAGAAGGAACACCTTCGCGAAGAAACCTGGTCCACTCTGGAGCTCGGCGCGGAGGTCGAGGGCCGTGTGCGGTCTCTGACCGAC
>JAIVTZ010000169.1:0-6943 GCA_049188105.1 Deltaproteobacteria bacterium
AGAATGGTGAGGGGGATGCCGATCAAGTTGTTGAGATTGGCGTGCGTGGCGTGGGTGCGAAACCGCGTGCCGAGTACGGCCGCCACCATCTCCTTGGTGGACGTCTTCCCGTTGCTTCCCGTGATGGCCACCACCGGCCCCTCGATGGTATCGCGCCGGTGCCGGGCAAGCGCGCCCAAGGCCACCAAGGTATCGTCGACCTGATAGAGCCGCAGACCCTCCACCGGAGGGGTACCGTGCCGCACGACCGCTCCTGAGGCCCCGCTGTCCCGCGCCGCCACCAGGTGATTGTCGCCGCCGTTTGAAAGGCTGCTGGTGCTCCGTCCCTGCCACAGACCAACCTGGTACTCGAAGGTGGGTTTCGAGTCGGAGCCGCGCCGTCCCTGCAGCTGCACCCCCTGCGACCGGTAGAGGGTCATACCGCCGGTAGCGAAGCCGGTGTCCGCGTACCAGCTGAGACCGAAGCGGCGGGTACCGCCGCCCGGGTAACGGGGCCCGGGTTCGGTAGCCGGGCCGAGGTCGATATCGGTCTCACCGTACATCAACGACCGCTCCACCATGCCGAGGGCGGAGCCCGAGTTCATGAACTCGAGCCCGTAGCTGATCTTGTTACGTCCCGCGCCCAGCCGCAGCATGTCCGAGAAGGAGTACTCGACCCACAGGTCGTTGGCATTGAGTCCCTGGGTCGGCTCGAGCTGCACGTGGATGAAGTAGGTGAAGCGTGGGCTGCCGGCGTGGCCGGTGAAATACAGCCGGGCGCGGCGGACGAAGAAGTTGGAGTAATCCTCCTGGTTGTACCGAATCGCCGGATCGTAGTCGACGTAGGTGTAGCGAATCTGGAGCAGACCGTTGATCCGCAACGAGAAGGCGTCACCCGTCGACCCAAGCCGAAAACCCTGGTCGTAGAACACGCGAAGGGTGTTCGTCCCATCCTCGGTGTCATCCCCAGCCGCCGCCCACGGAGTCATCCCCAGAACGAGAATGAACACAATCGCCAAGGATCTGAAGACCCTCATCGACACCACCTCCAACCCCTCGCGAGCAGAGCCTCTCAATCATTATGGTGGATTTCACACGCGAGATCGAGCGACAAATTCGGAATACGAATTTCCTTGGAAGCTCATGAGACGATGTGCGGTCAGCGCGATGATCGGAATCCGGCTAGTTATAGTATCGGCCTTCAATTGCCTGGCCACCTCCCATCCATCCACCTTGGGCAGGCTCAGGTCAAGCAAAATCAAATTCGGGGATGCCGTGCGATTCGCCATTGCTATCGGGATCGTTATCGCTATCGACGGCGATCTCGTTGATTCGGCTTTTCGATAGCGATTGCGATACGGACGTCGGGCACGGGCACGGAGACGGAGACGGGCACGGGAGGAAACCCGTGCCCGTGAAAAAGAGTTTTGAACGGCTCGTCAGAACGAGGGGTAGAAGGTGCTCAGGATCTCCTTGGTCGAGGGCGCGGGTTTGTCGCCCATCGCCTCCTCCTTGATCGCCTCGAGACGGTCCACCATCGACGGCGTCTCGACTCTGTAGAGAACGCCCGTCGTGAGAATGTCCTTCTCACGCGTGTAGGCGATCGCCGAGGCGCGCCTCGAGGGATCATGGTCCTCCGGGAGGTACTTCAGCATCCCCTTGAGCCTCTTGAACTCGTCGTCGCCGCGCCAGGTCACGCACGGCGACATCACGTTGAGGAACGAGAATCCGTGGTGCTCGAGGGCGCTGGTTATTAGGTCGGTGAGGACCTTCATGTCGCCCGCGAAGCCCCGGGCGACCCAGGTCGCGCCGGTCGAAATGGCGAGCTCACAGGGGTCGACCGCCGGTTCGGGGTTGCCCCAGTAGGTCGACTTGGTCTGGTCCCCGGTGGGGGTGGTCGGCGCCGCCTGGCCCTTGGTGAGACCGTAGATCTCGTTGTGCATCAGGATGTAGGTGACGTCAAGGTTGCGCCGGCAGGCGTGGATCAGGTGGTTGCCGCCGATGGCGAGGCCGTCACCGTCGCCACCGACGGCGATCACCGTGAGCTCCGGACGCGCCACCTTGACGCCCATCGCCAGCGTCAGCGCGCGTCCGTGGACGCCGTTGAAGCCGTAGGTCGTGACATAGCCCGGAAGCCGCGATGAGCACCCGATGCCCGACAGGATCACCGTATTCCACGGCTCGATCTGGAGCTTGGCCATCGCGCGATAGAGCGCGTTGAGGACTCCGAAATCACCGCACCCGGGGCACCACACCGGTTTGAGATCGGTCTTGTAGGCGCCCGGCTTCAGCTCAACCTTGGTGAATGCCGCGCTCATACCAGCACCTCCCGCCGGAGCGCACCCATCTCCAGCACTTTTTGAATCTTGTCTTCCACTTCAGCGACCGTCAGGTTCTTGCCACCCGAGCGCTTGTAGACGTAGGTGTGGCCCTCGGGCAGCTCGAGGAAGGTCTGCAGGTACTTGTAGAACTGGGCCGAGTAGCTGAGCTCCATCACGATGACCTCACGCACGCTCTTGAGGAACTCCTCGAACTCACGATTCGGAAACGGGTACAGGAGCTGAGGCACGAAGGCCGCCACCCGTTCGCCGCGACCGTTGGCGGCCAGCACCGCCTCCTTGACCGGGCCCTTGGCCGAGCCCCAGCAAATGATGCCGACGTCGGCGTTTTCGGCGCCGTAGCGCCGGTAGAAGCTGTACTTGTCCCGCACCAGGCGGAGCTTGCGATAGCGCTTGGCATTCATCTTCTCGTGCACGATGAACATCGAGGACGGCGAACCGTCCTCGTCGTGCTCGAGGCCGTTGGTCTGGTACTCTCCGCCCTTCATCCCCGGCCACGACATCGGCGAGACCCCCGATTTGGTGTCTTTGTACCGCTTGTACTCCCTGAGGTCGCCGGCCGACGGCACCTGGCGGCCGATGACCTCGTGGTCGAGGGTCAGCATCGACAGCGTCTCGCTGCGCTGGGCGATGAACTGGTCGGAGAGCACGATGACCGGCATCTGCGCCTCCTCGGCGATGTTGAAGGCCGCCACCGTGGCGTGAAAGCAGTCCTCGACGTCGGCCGGCGCGAGCACGACCCGCGGCGAGTCGCCGTGAGAACCCCACAGTGCCTGCCACAAATCCGACTGCTCCGACTTGGTCGGGAGCCCGGTGGAAGGCCCGCCGCGCTGGACGTCGATGATCACCGCCGGGATCTCCGCCATCGACGCCAAACCGAGCATCTCGGTCATCAGGGCAAGACCTGGGCCGGAGGTGGCGGTCATCGACTTGACACCGGCAAAGGAGCTACCGATCACCGCACCGATCGCCGCCAGCTCGTCCTCGGTCTGGACCAGGTCGCCGCCGACCTCGGGCATCAGCTTGGACAGCAGGTGGAGGATCTCGGATGACGGCGTGATCGGGTAACCGGCGAAGAAACGGCACCCGGCGTAAAGCGCGGCCACCGCCGACAGCTCGTTGCCCGACATGAGCAGCATCGGTTCGCCCGGCGTGTACTGGAGCCGTTTACCGGCCGCCACTTCCTCGATCTCCGCTGCGTACTCGAGACCGGCGGCGAATCCCTTGAGGTTGGCCTCGAGCACCGCCGCCTTCTTGACCGAGAACTTTTGCGTGATCGCGCGCTCGATCGCCTCGTTCGGCAGATTGAAGAGCTCGCCGAGGATGCCGAGGGTGACGATGTTTTTGGCCAGCGTCGTCCCCGCCTTTTCCTTCGCCAGCTTGATGAACGGTACCGGAACCCAGTTGACCTCTTCGACCGGTCCGAGGTCGATCTCCTCGCGCGGCGTCTCGTCGGTCGCTTCGTAGAGGACGATGGCGCCCTCGGCGACCAGAATCTCACCACGGAAGCGCGCAAAATCAGCCCAGTTGAAGACCACCAGAACCTGTACGAGATCACCCTGGGCGAAAATGGGGTCGCCGCTCAGACGAACCGTGCACGAGGACTCGCCACCGCGGATCTGCGGACCGTAAGCCTCCACCTTCATCACGTGCAGCCCCTCGGATGCGCCGGCCTGAGCGATCATGTCTCCAACGGTGATGACGCCGTCACCACCGGATCCGACGATCGCCAACGTCAAGTCCCGTGTCGGCATATAGAAACCTCCTTGCGGGTCATCACCCGCTTCGCGCGATTGTGAACCTATTCACATCAAATGTCCACTTGTTAAAAATGGTGCTGATTGATACCTGTTACCGGTTCAATTCTCTGCTGGAGGCGGGTCGGACCCGCCTCCAGCAGAGAATTAAAAAAGGTATCAGATCAGGCTTCTTCCAAATCCTCCGTCTACCGGTAGCGCTATACCTGTGATGCCGGAAGCGCTTTCCGAACATAGGAATCCTACCGCAGAGGCCACTTCTTCGGGTCGCAGGAGGCGACCTAGCGGGGCTTGCGCGGCCCAACCGGCGACGACCTCTTCGGCGGTTCTGCCGTCGCGCGCCGCGATGTTCTCGGCCAGCACGCCCAGGCGATCGGTGGCGGTGAAACCCGGACACACGGTGTTGACCGTCACCCCGTCGGCGGCGACCTCGTCGGACACGCTCTTGAGGTAGCCGGTAACGGCCGCGCGCAGGGCGTTCGACAGCACCAGCCCCGGCAGCGGCTCCCGCACCGCAATCGACGTGATGGCGACGAAGCGCCCCCACCCCGCGGCACGCATCGCCGGCAGGGTGAGCTCGGCCAACCGCTGCACCGGCAGCAGGAGGAGCTCGCAGGCGGACGTGAGATCCCCGGCCGTTGCCGCGGTCGCGGCCATGCCTGGCGGACCGCCGCCGTTTGCGACCACGATCTCGGGCGGACCGAAGGCCTCGCGCGCCGCCTCCACCATCAAACGCGGCGCATCGGGGTCGGTGAAATCTGCCACACACCCCTCGACCGCGCCGCCTCCCGCAGTTCGGATCTTCTCGACCGCCTCGGCCACCCTTCCCTCCGACCGGGAGACCACCAGCACCCGCGCGCCGGAGAGGGCCATGAGCTCGGCCACCGCGTAGCCGAGTCCCGACGAGGACCCGCCGACAATGGCCGTGCGGCCGTCAACCCCCGGGATCACTGGAGACCCTCGAGGGGATAGAAGGGATCCACGTCAACCGGCAGGTCAGTCAAGCTCTCGATAGCAGCCGCCATCGCCGGGTGGACCGTTCCGTAGCGCTCCACCATCTCGAGGGCCGCGTCGTAGTCGCCGAGGGCCTGGATCATCAGGAGCTCGTGCGCGAGGTCCCTGAAGGTCTCTTCGAAGAGCTCGAGGACGGGCCGGAAGCGGCCGTCGTCGGTGAGCTCCACGGCGCCCTTCTCGAGCAGGAAGTTGGCCTGCAGCACCATCCCCAGACCGTGCGCTTCGGCGACGCCGAAGCGGGTGGTGCGGAACATCCCGGCGGTGTAGGTCCAAGGCAGGCTGTCGAGGATCTCCCTCGACATCACCCCTCTCTCCACCAGGGCGTAGATGTCGTAGACCCCGAGCACGTCGGCCTTGGCCTCCTCGAAGGCGGAGTAGAGCTCCTTGAGCTCGAGCCGGACTTCGGTTTCTCGACCGTCGATCGTAATCTTGCCGGGTCCGATGCCGTGCGAGAGTTCGTGGTGAAGGGTGAACTGGTAGAAGGCCTCGAAGCTGATCTCATCCGCGTTCCCGGCGGGCAGGACGCGCCCCGCGATGGGGGTCAGAATCCCGTCGTACTTGGCGCGCATGACGTTCTTCAGGAGCACCTTCTTCGATCCCTTGACCTCACGCACACGCTCGTCGTTGGGGAGATTGAAAGCGATGGTCTGGACACCGGCGCGGGTGTCACCGGCGGTGAAGAGCTCATCCACGACCCGGATCGGCGACTCCGATCCGCGGTCGAAGTTCTTGTATTCATCGGGAATCGGCAGGTTGCGCTCCAGGAACGGCAGCTCGGACTTGAAGACCTCGAGCCGAGCCGAGTCCTCGGGCTGGGCGACGCAGATGAAGGCCTCGAAGGCCGCCTTGTAGCCGAAGAGCTGATCCTCGTACGTCTCGTAGGGCCCGATCACCACCTCGATCGCCGAGTCGAGGTCCATCCACGCCATGTCCGACGGGTAGTAGTCGTCGGTTGCAAAGGCCTCGGCCCGCAGCTCGAGGAACCGGCGCAGGCTCTCGTTGTCGGTGGCCGCGGCCGCAGCCCGCAGCTCGGCGGCGGCTGCCTCGAGACGATCCCGATAGGCCTCCGAGTAGGGCACCGCAACCAGCCCGTCACCCTCACGCCGAATGACGGTATGGAGCGAGGCGAAGGCATCGCGCTCCCCCGGGTGGGCCTCGAGCCAGGCGCGGACCGGCGAGGTCAATTCTTGTGCGATGTTGGTTTGCAGGATCATCAGCATGTGTCGAGACTCCGTCGGATCTGGACGCTGTGCGCGGCCGTTCGTGGCTGTACTTTCCCAGCACCTTAGCAACGTGAACAGGATCTTGGCCGCCGGGACGAGTCCCGGCAAGGAGCCCGGATGAACAGTCCAGGCCATGCCCGACCCCCTCTCGATCGGCGCCACTTCGTGCGCCGGTTTTCCGCGGGCGCCGCGGGCCTCGTGCTGAGCGGGGTGGGCCGTGCCGCTTCTGCCGATGCGGGAAACCGGATCGCAGCATCAGTGACGCCATTTCCGGAGTCCGGAGGGGAGGAGCCGCTGTTTCGCATCTCCCTGGCCCAGTGGTCGCTGCACCGGGCCCTGTACGACGAGGAGCTGGACAACCTGGACTTTCCGAAGGTGGCCCGGCGCGAGTTCGGCATCGAGGGCGTCGAGTACGTGAACTCGTTCTTCAAGGACAGGGCGCTGGACCAGGGCTACTTGATGACGCTCAAGGACCGGTGCTCCGCGGAGGGTGTGAAGAGCCTGCTGATCATGTGCGATGGGGAAGGCCGGCTGGGTGACCCGGACGACGCGGCCCGAGCGACGGCCGTCGAGAACCACTACCGCTGGGTCGAGGCCGCCCGGGTGCTCGACTGCCACTCGATCCGGGTCA
>JAIVTZ010000170.1:0-6916 GCA_049188105.1 Deltaproteobacteria bacterium
TTTCTCTTGAGCCACCCGCGCAAATGAAGCGAGTAAAGAGTTAAGGGTTCAGGGTTAAGGTCTTTGCTCTTGACTGAGCCTCAAGCAAAACCCATCTGTTCACCAATTCGTGGGGTGTGCGCACCCAAAAGGGCGGGGATAAACCCCGCCCCTACAAAGAATTCCGTAGGGGCGGGGTTTATCCCCGCCCGCTTTCTCCGAATGATGCGAGAGGATCAATACCACTCCAGCAGCCGCACCTCGATCCCCGGGTCGGCGGCGACGAGAGAGCGGAACTCGTCGATATCGCTCATCCCGCCCTTGCCGCGGTAGTGGTACGGAAAGACCACCTTCGGCTTGAACTCGAGGACCGCGTCGGCCGCAGCTTTCACCTCCATCGTATAGGGCAGGTTCATGCAGACGAAGGCGGCGTCGATGTCCTCGAGGGCGCGCATTTCAGGGATATCCTCGGTGTCGCCGGAGATGTAGATCCTCTTCTCACCGAGGGTCACAACATACCCGTTGCCGCGGCCCTTGACGTGGAATGCCTGACGCTCGGGCGTGAGGTTGTACATCGGGATCGCCTCGATGACGGTCTCTCCCCACTCGACCGACTCGCCGTTGGCGAGAACGGTGACGCGGCCGCGCTCGGCTTCGGAAAACTTCTCGGCGACCGCTGCGGGGCCGACGATCACCGTCGAGGGCTTGGCCAATGCCGCGACCGTGTCGAGCGAGAGATGGTCGGCGTGGATGTCTGTGATCAGGATGAGGTCGGCCTTCGGGAAGTCGGCGAACGAGGCAGCGCCACCGACCGGATCGACGGCGATGGTCTTTTGGTTCCACTGCATCACGAAGGTCGCGTGCTCCACCGGGTGGATCGTGACCGGTCCATTGGCCGTCGCGATCTCGGTGTCGGATGGGGGCCCGGTAAACGCGACCGTCGCTGAAAAAACCAACGCTACTGTGAAAACGATTGCCTGTTTCACGAAACCCTCCGTAGCCCACTCGATTCGATCGGCCAATCTGATGATACCTCCACAACTCATCCTTGACATCCGCCTCCTCCTGGATCACATTCGAGGTGTCATCATCAAGCAATGAGAAGGCTACGATTAATAACGTTTCTCAATTAGGGAACATCGGATTTCGACGGGAACCACATCGGATGACCCGAACGGAGGGAGAGAGCTCATGGTTGCGAGATTGTGTCTGCGTTGTCTGGCCACGGTCGTTGCATCGATTCTGATGATCGGATGCCTCTGCGGAGAGTGCGACCATGTCGTAGAGAATAAGGAGCTGGTTGCCGAGGTCTTCGAGGTTGTCGCGTCCGGAGATCTGGATCGTCTCGACGAGTACATCGCGGCCGATTATGTCCGCCACTGTCAGGCAACTCCTGATGTCGAGGTCACCAGCCTCGATGGGTTGAAGGAGTTCCTGATCCGCGATCGGGAAACCGTGCCGAACCCACAAATGGTGGTTCACCGTCTTGTTGCCGAGGATGACCTCGTCGCCTTTTGGGCGACATACAAAGGCATCCAGGAAGGCCCCATGGGCCCGTTCCCGGCAACCGGCAAACTCCTCGAGCTCGACTTTGCGGGCATACACCGCATCGATGACGGCAAGATCGTCGAGACCTGGGTGATCTGGGACAATCTCACCGGGCTCACGCAGCTCGGGTTCTACCCGCCCGAGGAGCCGGTCGAAGTCGTCGAGTAGCTGTCGGCAATATCCAATCGGCCGCATGACACGGCGTCTATCCCGGAAGAAATGGAGAAACTGGTGGCGGCCACCCTGAAAAGGACCCACATTGGATGTACCGATCGAATCTGGAGGTGCCGTCATGGATGATCGAGAACTTCTCGGTGACGCGCCGATCGGAAAGCTGAGCGGCCACTGCGTGCTCGTGGTCGATGACGACGAGGAGATCCGCACTTTCCTCGCCACTCTGATGACCGACGAAGGGGCGGCCGCCCTTGAGGCCGCCGATGGCGACGAGGCCCTCGCAACGGCCATTCGCTCCCGGCCCGACCTCATCACCCTCGACCTCTCGATGCCGGGTAGGGACGGAATCGAGACCTTCTGCGATCTGCGCGAGAACCCCGCCACCGAAGAGATCCCGGTGTGTATCATCACCGGCTATCCCGAGTACCGGAAGCTGATCTACGACCGTCCGGTGGCGCCGCCGGAGGGCTTCATCCACAAGCCGTGCGATCCCGAGCACGTGGTTCGGACCATCCGCCGCATCCTCGGTCTCCGCAAGCGCAAACGGGCGCGGGCCACCGAAAACCCGGTGCCAACCTGATTTAATCCGAGGGACGTCGGCAGCTTCCGCGCGACCGAAGGACCTCGACGACGTACCTTTCCTGGTGCACGCACTGGAGATCAAGAGAAGCTGAATGCGAAGTTTTTGCAGGAGGCTGTGCTACCTAATACCTAATACCTAATACCTATTACCTCCCGGTGTACAATGCCGCGGCCGGTTACGCACGGTGGCGCCGGCTCATTTTTTTATGGTCTTCAGCTCCGAACTCTTTCTATTCTACTTTCTGCCGTGCGCGCTGGCGGTGTACTACCTCGCCCGCGGCCGCGGCCGGAACGCGGTCCTCACGATCATCAGCTACCTCTTCTACGGCTGGGCCAACCCGCTCTTCATGGTTCTCATGCTCGCCTCCACGGTGGTGGACTACATCTGCGGACGAGCCATGGCCGGCGGCTTTCGCGTCCCCAGGAACCAGGATCTGCCGCTGCTCGAGAAGGATGGCCCGAGGTCGAGGCGGCAGCGCGTCGCGGTTTTCATTTCCATCCTTTCCAACCTCTCCCTGCTCGGCTTCTTCAAGTACTTCAACTTCGCCACCGACAACTACAACGCGGTGGTTGACCTCCTCGGCGTGCCCGGGCTGAGCCTCGACCTCGCCCTGCGCATCACCCTGCCGCTCGGCATCAGCTTCTACACCTTCCAGTCGATGAGCTACACCATCGACGTCTACCGCGGCAAGGCGCGGGCCATCCGCAACATCGTCGACTTCGCCTGCTATGTGTCCATGTTCCCGCAGCTGGTCGCCGGCCCGATCGTCCGCTTTTCGGAGGTCGCCGATCAGCTGCTTCGCCGCAGCCACACCTTCGAGAAGTTTTCCCGCGGGGTCGCCTTTTTCGGGCTCGGTCTGGCCAAGAAGATCATCATCGCCAACGGCTGCGGCAAGGTGGCCGACCTCGCTTTCGGCGCCGGCTCGTTGGGCGCCCTCGACGCCTGGTACGGCGTGGTGGCCTACGCCTTCCAGATCTACTTCGACTTCTCCGCCTACTCGGACATGGCGATCGGGCTCGGTCTCATGCTCGGCTTCGTGTTTCCGAAGAACTTCGACTCGCCGTATGTGTCGCAGTCGATCACCGAGTTCTGGCGCCGCTGGCACATCTCGTTGTCGTCGTGGCTTCGTGATTACCTGTACATTCCCCTCGGCGGCAGCCGCCACGGCCCATACCGCACTTATGTCAACCTCGCGATCGTCATGCTGCTCGGCGGGCTGTGGCACGGGGCGGCGTGGAACTTCGTCATCTGGGGGGCGCTGCACGGCGGGATGCTCGCCCTGGAGCGCGCCAACGGTCGGCGAGCGCTCTACTGGAACCTGCCGAAGTCGCTGCGGATGGCGCTCACCTTTCTCATCGTCGTCTTCTCGTGGGTGTTCTTCCGCAGCGAAACTCTCGCCGACGCAGGCCGGTATCTGGCCAGCATGTTCGGGTTCGGCAGCGCCCAGGCGGGCGCGGACCTGCTCGCCGGAATCATGTACCAGCCGTACTACGTGGGCGTATTCGCACTCGCCGCTTTGGTGGTGTGGGGCGCACCGCAGACCTGGGACTTCAGCCGCAGGATCACACCGGTGAAGGCCGCAGTCACGGTCGTCGTGATGTGGTTGTCGCTGGCGCTGCTCTTCACACAATCGTACAACCCGTTCATTTACTTTATCTTCTGATGGACACACGAGTCATGAAACCGTGCCCGCAGATCCCGGTTCCCGAGGTGCGATGTGCCGGCTGACCGCGAGCTGATCGCCCAGCGCGAGATCGGTCACACGGACATCGCACCGTGGCTGAGCCGGACGCTCACCGCGGTCTTCCTGGCAACGATCGCAGTGGTACCGGCCATTCAGACCGCGTACGACCTCGGCCAGTGGCGCCGGGGCGAGCGCGCAGGTGCGCTGCCGCAGAGCGTCGATGCGCTGCGGCTGCCCGCGGTGGGTCTGCGCACGAGCATCAGCGCCGAAGGCAGCCCCCTGGCGCGGATCTTCGCAGCGGACCGCGAGATGCTCCGCGCCATCCACTCCTTTGAAGATGCTCTCGAGGAACGCTCGCGGGTGGGCGCGTTCATCCGCCCCCGGGTTCAGAGGGTGCTCACCGAAAAGTTGGGCGCCGGCAACGAGCAGGTCTACTGCGGGCGCTCCGGTTGGCTCTTTTTCCGGCCGGCGGTGGACCACCTCATGGGGCCCGGGTTCATCGACGAGCAGGAGCTCGCATGGGCGGCAGACAGAGGCGACGAGTTGGGAGAGCCGCGGCAGTCGGACCCGATGCCGGCCATTCTCGAGTTTCGCGACCAGCTCGCGAACCGTGGCATCGAGCTCCTGCTGGTGCCGGTGCCGGTGAAGGCGGCGGTCTATCCCGAGCTCCTGTCAGAGCGGTACGCCGGCGGCGGCGAACCGCTGTCCAACCCCTCATTCGCCAACTTCCTCGCCGAGCTCGCGGACCGGCAGGTGCGGGTCCTCGACCCCACGCCGCTGATCGCCGAGGCCAAGGAGAGCGACGGCGAGCTCCAGTATCTCCGCACCGACACCCACTGGACGCCGCGCGCCGTGGACCTGGTGGCCGACCGGCTGGCGACCACGGTGCGCGGGCTCGTTGACCTGGAGCAGATGGACGCGGTTCGCTACACCAGCGAAGCGGCAAAAATCCGCAACACCGGCGACCTCGCCGAGATGCTCGAGCTGCCGACGCTGTTCCCCCCGCAGGAAGTCCGAATCAACGTCGTCCGCAACGCCGACGGCACGCCGTGGCGGCGGCGGCGCTCAGCCGAGGTCCTGCTCCTCGGAGACAGCTTCACCAACATCTACTCGCAGGAGGGTCTCGGGTGGGGCGCCGGCGCGGGACTCGCTGAGCGCCTCAGCTACCACCTGCAACGACCCGTCGACGCTCTGGTCCGCAACGACGACGGCGCGATCGCCACCCGGCTGCTGCTCAGCCGCGAGGTGGCTCAGGAGCATGACCGGTTGGCCGGCGTGCGGCTCGTGATCTGGGAGTTCGCGGCCCGCGAGCTGAGCGTCGGCGATTGGCGGCTCGTCGCGATGGACACCGCCCCGCTGCCTGAGGGAAAGTTCATCGTTCCGCCGCGAGGCGCCGCGATCGTCGTCGAGGGCACGGTGGCGGCGCTCGCCGAGGTGCCCGATCCGCGGATAGCGCCGTACGCCGACTACATCGTCGGTCTCCACCTCGTGGACGTGACCTCGGATGAGGCTCTCGAAGGGGACCAGGCGCTGGTCTTCACCTGGGCGATGCGCGGCCGGCGGCTCACCGCCGGCGCCGGCTACCGGGTCGGACAGCGTCTTCGGCTGGAGCTCCGACCGTGGGCGGATGTGGTCCGGGAGCTCGAGTCCGTCGCCCGCGGCGAGCTGTATGAGAACAACCTGCTCCTGGAGACGCCCTGCTGGGGGGAGGAGACTTTACCGTGAAAAATCAACGCACAGTGGTCACGGCAATCCTGGTCCTCGCGGTGTGCGCCTGCAGCGACCCGAATGCCAAGTTGGAGAAGGACTTCCGATCGACCTCCGCGGTCATGGCTGAGCAGCGGGTTGCCAACAGCAAGAAGATCGTCGAGGGCCGGGAGGGTTGGGTGCTGGTCGAGGGAGAGCTTCGCTATCTGGCCGCGGGGAGCTTCGTCGGCGACAATGCTCCGGCAGCCAACCCGTTGGCCGCACCCGAGCATGCCGACCCGATCCCGGCCATCGTCGACTTTCACCGGCAACTGGCGGCACGCGAAATCGACCTCCTGGTCGTGCCGGTCCCGGTCCGCCCGGCGATCTATCCTGAAGCAATCCTCGGCTCGGAGCGTTTCGCCGATCGCGAGGCGATTCCAAACCTCGACAGTCCCCTGAAAGAGCTGATCTCCGGTCTTCGCGAACAGGGGGTTCGGGTGATCGATCTGACGCCACGCTTTCTCAGGCAGCGCCAGGACCCAAAGCACGGGCCGCTCTATCTACGTTCCGAAACACATTGGACGCCTTACAGCGTGTCCCTCGCGGCCCGTGCGATGGCCGCCGAGATCAAGGGCAAACCATGGTATGAGAGCGTTGAAAAGCTCGATCTCCGCCAGCGGTGGGGCACGAAAACGTGGACGGGGGGCTTATACAGGGCGCTGGAGAAGGCGACCGGCATCGCCCATGATCCGGAGATCGTGGAGACCCGCAGAGTCGTCGTCAAGACCACCTCCGGCCCGCGCCGACTCGAGATGCGCTACCCCGACAGCCCGGTGGTGGTCATCGGCGACAGCCACACCGTTTGGTGGAAAAGGTTCCAGTCCTCTCTACCGCACCAGCTCGCGTTCGAGCTCGGCTTCCCGGTCGATGTGCTGTCAACCCACGGCGGCGGCGCCAACGAGACCCGCCTCAACCTGGTGCGCCACACCCGCTCCGAACCCACCTATCTGGAACGCAAGCGGGTGGTGATCTGGTGCTTCTCGGCCCGGGCCTTCACCAACACCAGGGAGGGCTGGATCCCGATTCCTCTGTGATTCGGAGAGTCCGTGATCGACATCCGTGATACAGGGGCGCAACCTCCCCACCCCGATACAATGCGGGGCATGAACACATCCAACAATATTGCTGTCGTCGGTGTGCCTGTGGACGAGAACTCATCCTTCTTGCGCGGAACCGCAGCAGCTCCGCGACACATTCGC
>JAIVTZ010000171.1:0-6915 GCA_049188105.1 Deltaproteobacteria bacterium
CGGCGGTGGGCCCCGCCGAGCGCGGGGCGTGGGCGCACCCCGCGGCCCCCCCCGGGGGCCCGGGGGCGACGCCCCGGGCACGGCGGGCGGACTCGGACGCGGGTTTGTGGCAAGATGGCCGCGTGGTCGAGCTCGAGCCGTACTCCATCGTCATCGTCACCTACAACCATGCCGACACGCTTCCGGCGTGTTTGGCGGCTGTGGCGCGTCTCGAGCCGGCGCCTGAGCGGCTGGTGCTGGTGGACAACGCCTCCGCGGACGGATCTGTCGAGATCGCCGCCGGGCTGGGGAGCAATCTCCCGATCGAGATCCTGCGCGAGGACCGCAACACCGGCTTTTCCGCCGCCGCCAACCGCGGCATCAATGCGACCGACGAGCCCTGGATTCTGCTGCTCAACCCCGACTGCGCGCCGCGGCCGGATTTCGTGCGCCGTCTCTTCGAAGCGGTGGCCGGCCGTCCCGAGGCCGCCCGCATCGGCGCGGCGACCCCAAAGCTGCTGCGCGCAGAGGGCGCAGAGCTCGAGTCCACGCCGGTCATCGATGCGGCCGGGATGCTTGTCACCTGCTCCGGGCGTCACCTCGACCGCGGCGCGGGCGAGCCCGATGGCGAGGCCTTCAACAGGGCGGCGTGGGTATTCGGCGGCACCGGCGCCGCCGTCCTTCTCCGCCGCGAGGCCCTGGCCGACATCGCCTATCCCGATCAAGAGATCTTTGCCGACTCCTTCTTCGCTTATCGCGAGGACGCCGAGCTCGCGTGGCGGCTGCAGCTGCGCGGCTGGCGCTGTCTCTACGTGCCGCTCGCGGTCGCGGCCCACCGCCGCGGCTTCCGTCCCGAGGCGGGACGTGGAGGGCACTTTGAGATCAACCGCCACTCGGTCCGCAACCGCTTCCTGCTGCGCATCCACTGCGCCGATCTCGGCTGGCACCTGCGCTGCCTGCCGTGGTGGCTGGCGCGCGACCTGATGGTCGTCGGCGCCTGCCTCACCGTGGAACGCGGCTCTCTGCCCGCCCTCAGAGACGCGTGGCGGCTGCGCGGGGACGGGCGGCGCCGGCGGCGCTGGGTGCAGGAGCGACGCCGGATTTCCCCACGACAGATGGCGCGCTGGTTCCGTAGACGGGGACAGGTGGAGGAGGTCGACGCCCCGTGAAGCTGGCGATCATAGGAACCCGGGGCGTGCCCGCCAATTACGGTGGTTTCGAGACCTTCGCCGAGGAGCTCGGTTGGCGTCTCGCCGCCCGCGGCCACGAGGTGACGGTCTATGGCCGGCGGGGCTTCGTGGATCCGGACCAGATAGAGTACAGGGGGATGCGATTGACCGTTCTGCCATCGCTTCGCAGCAAGCATCTGGAGACGGTCTCCCACACATTCGCGGCCGCGCTTCACGCCTCGCGCCGCGGCTTCGACGCGGCGCTGATGTGCAACGCGGCCAACGCGCCCTTCGTCCGCCTCCTGCAGCTGGCCGGCACCCCGGTCGCCCTCAACGTCGACGGCCTCGAACGCAAGCGCCGCAAGTGGGGGGTCGCCGGCCGCACCTACTACCGGGTCTGCGAGCGGCTTGCGGCACGGCTCCCGGATGCCCTCATCACCGACGCCGAGGTGATCCACCGCTACTACCGGCGGGCCTACGGCGCGGACTCGGAGATGATCGTCTACGGCGGCGATCTCGAACCGCCGACCGGCATCGACGCCCTCGAGAAGCTGGGCCTCGTACCTGGTGAGTACCTCCTCTACGTCTCACGATTCGAGCCCGAGAACAACCCCGACCGTGTGGTCGAAGCCTACTCTCGGGTGGGCGGAAACCGGCGTCTGGTGATGGTCGGCGGCGCGCCCTATGCACGCGGTCTGACCCGGCGAGTCGGCGAGCTCGCAGACGGCCGAGTCCTCCTTCCCGGCCCGGTGTACGGCGACGGCTACCGGCAACTGCTCTTCAACTGTCGCGCCTACATCCACGCCACCGAGGTCGGGGGCACGCACCCGGCGCTGGTCGAGGCCATGGGCGCCGGGCGACCGGTGCTGTACTATGACACGCCGGAAAACCGGGAGGTCGCCGGCGACGCCGGTCTGCGTTTCCGGTTCGACAGCGACCGGGGGCTGGAGGACGTGCTGACCGCCGTGCTCGACGATGAGACGCGGCTGTGCGAGATGGGGCGTATCGCCCGTCGGGTGGTCGGCGAGCGCTACCTCTGGTCGGACGTCGCCGACCAATACGAACGGGTGCTGGAGGGGCTGTGCTGAAGGAACGGGCCAAGGTCGTCGCCTACTGGGTGTGGACCACCGATCTGGTCCTCACCACTCTCGCCTTTCTCCTCGCGTGGTGGTTGCGCTCCCACGTCGCCCCCCGCATCGCGCCGGCGTTCTTCCCGACCGAGCTCTACCCGCTGTCGCGCTACCTGGGGTTGCTGCCGCTGGTCCTCGCGATCTGGACCCTGCTCCTGGTGAACCGCGAGGCCTACACCTCGCGCCGCACCGTCGCCCTCGCCTCGGAGGTGTGGCAGGTCGTGCGGGTGGTCGGGGCCGGCACCCTGACCCTGGCGGCCGCCGGCTGGATGCTGCGGCTCGATTTCGTTTCGCGGCCCTTCCTGATCCTCTTCGCGACCCTCGATCTCGTCTTCTTGCTGACCGAGAAGCTGGTCCTGCGGCTCGGCGCGCGCCGGCTCCGCAGTCGCGGCTACAACTACCGCACGCTGCTGATCGTCGGCATCAACCCGCGCGCGGAGGAGGTGGCGCGGATCATCGCGGATCACCCCCACTGGGGACTGCAGCTGCTCGGCTTCGTCGCCCCCAACGGCGCGCACCCCGATCAGGTGGGCGGGCTGCCGGTCCTCGGCGCCGCCGACGATCTGCCGCGGATCCTCCAGGAGGAGGTGGTGGACGAGGTCATCTTCGTGCTTTCGCGGCGCCAGCTCGAGGAGTTCGAGGACGCCTTCCTGCTCTGCGCCGAGCTCGGGATCCGCGCCCGCGTGGCCCTCTACTTCCCTCACATGAAGGCGCGGGTCGTGCTCGAGGAGCTGGAGGGCATCCCCCTGCTGACCTTCACCAACACCCCGGGGGCGCCGTTTCCCCTCTTTCTCAAGCGGCTCGGAGACATCGGCGCATCGGCCCTGGGGATGGCGCTGACCGCGCCCCTGCTGCCCTTCATCGGCTTTGCGATCAAGATCTCGTCGCGCGGCCCGGTGCTTTACTCGCAGGAGCGCTGCGGGCTCAACGGCCGCCGCTTCACGCTCTACAAGTTCCGCACCATGTACGAGGGCGCCGATCGCCGCCTCGACGAGGTCGCCCACCTCAACGAGGTCGAAGGCCCCGCCTTCAAGGCGCGTCACGATCCCCGGGTGACGCCGGTGGGCCGCGTCCTGCGCCGCCTCTCGCTCGACGAGCTGCCGCAGCTTTTCAACGTGCTCCGCGGCGACATGTCGCTTGTCGGTCCCCGCCCGCCGCTCCCGGAGGAGGTCGAGCGCTACGAGCGTTGGCAGCGGCGGCGGCTGTCGATGAAGCCGGGTCTCACCGGCCTGTGGCAGGTCTCGGGACGCGCCGGGCTCGACGACTTCAGCCGCTGGACCGCGCTCGACCTCGCCTACATCGACCAGTGGTCGCTGTGGCTCGACCTCAAGATCCTGCTCAAGACGATCCCCGCCGTCCTCTCCACGCGAGGGGCCGCATGAAACTCAGTTTAGAGTTGAGAGTTGAGAGTTGAGAGTTAATTCCCACCCGCCCATGAAATACCGGGTGGGAAGCCGGGAACTCAAAACTCAAAACTCAAAACTCTCAACTCTCAACTCTGAACTCTCAACTCTCAACTCAAAAGAGATCGTCCAGATCGTCCTCTCCGCCCGACGGCATGCGGCCGTGCTCGGCCAGGAACTGCTGAATCAGCTCGCTCTCGCGCTTCGTGTACATGGGGTCAGATTCCCACACGAAGAATGGCGCCGGGCTCTCCGCCGCGAGCTCCTCACGCAGTGCCCCGGCGAGATCGGTGGCGCCGGCGATCTTGGTCGCGACCCGGTCCTCGCCGAGGAGCTGATACACCCCCTCGACCGCAGGAATCCCCGCCACCGCCTCTTCACTCAGCTCGAACCACGGTGACGGTGGCAAGAAGGGTGCGGAGATTCGGAGCCTGAGGTCGCACTGCAGGCAGCGTCCGGCCTCCTCGATGGCCCGTGCCGACTCGAGGGTGGACTCGACCTCCATGAATCCGCCGATGCGGGTGGCGGCGGGTGCGATGCCCGGCTGAGCGCGAGTCCTCGAGGCAAAGCCGTCGTCGGGTCCGATCCACTGATCGGGCTCCTCCGGCTCGAGGATCGACGGGACGTCACCGTTGCCGCCGAGAAAGCGGTCGACGGCTTCTGCCGCGCGCCGCCCGCTGGCCACTGCCCGCACTACCGATGAGGGGCCAAGGGCGAGATCGCCGCAGGCGAAGACATCGGCCGCGCCGGCGGTTGGATTCTCCGCCTCTACCCGCAGGAAACCATCCGGTGCGAAGTCGAGATCCGGGAGCTCTCGCGTTTTCGACTGTACCTCCTGGCCGATCGCGACGATCACCGTGTCCGCGGCGACCTCGCGGGTTGTCGCCGCGTCGAGCGTCGGAGCAAAGCGACCCGAGTCGTCAAAGACGGAGACGCAGCGGACGAGGCGAACGGCGCTCACCCGTTCTTCCTCACCGAGAATGCGCTCCGGTCCCCAGGAGTGGAGGATCTCGATCCCCTCGGACTGCGCCGCCTCCACCTCCTCCGGGTAGGCCGGCATCTCGTCGGCGGCCTCGAGGCAGGCCATGGTCACCGACGCCGCCCCCAGCCTCAGGGCACTGCGTGCGGCATCGACGGCGACGTTGCCGCCGCCGACCACCAACACCGTCCTGTCCACGACCTCCGCGGTCGGGACGACGCCATCCGCCACATCGTGCAGAAAACCCACCCCGGCGAGCACGCCGCCGAGGTCGCTGCCCGGAATTCTGAGGTTCTTTGCCGCGCCGGCGCCGGCGGCGAGGATCAGCGCCGAATAACCCTGCTCGCGCAGGTCGTCCAAAACCCAGTCGCGTCCGAGTGCTGAGTCGGTGCGGATCTCGATGCCCTGGCGCGTCAGCAGTTGCAGGTCCTTGTCGAGGGTCGCGCGTGGCAGGCGGTACTCGGGAATGCCGTAACGGAGCATTCCTCCCGCCTCGGGCTCGGCCTCGAAGATCGTGACCTCGCGACCCAGACGTCTCAGGAAGTGGGCGGCGGCGAGTCCGGCAGGACCCGAGCCGATGACGGCCACTCGTGATCCATTCCCATTCGTCGACCACACCCTCTCGGGAACCTCGACCTGATCGAAGACGTGGCGGCGGAGACGGCAGACCGACAGCGGCCCGCCGAGCTCGGCGCGGCGGCAGCCGTCCTCGCAGGGGTGGAAGCAGACCCGGCCGAGAACGTTGGGCAGGGGTAGCCGGTCGAGCGAGATACGGGCGGCCTCCTCGAGTCGATTGTCGGTGACCGCGCGCAGGAATCGTGGCACGTCGACACCGGCGGGGCAGGAGCTCCCGCACGGGACCAGCCACTCCTCGCGGGCCCCCGAATGGGTCTCGCGGTCAGTCAGCGCGCCGGTGGGGCAGACCTCGACGCATGCGCCGCAGAAGCGGCACTCGGTCTCGCGATCGTTGGGGCCGATTCGCCCCACGAGCTTGTCGCCGTCGCGATAGACAAAGCCCAGCGCCCCGACGCCCTTGATGTCCGTGCACACCCGCACGCACCGCAGGCAGGCTACGCACAGCTCGGCGTCGAATGCATACAGCTCGCCGAAGGTCTCGCTTTCGAGACCGCGGGGCACGTATCGCGGGGTGTCGCCCGGCACTCCAATGAACATGGCGAGCTTCTCGAGCTCGCAACGTCCCAGGAGCGGGCAGCACCGCTCCGCCACCGGGACGTTGGTAGAGCACGGCTCGCGGCTACAGCCCTCCTTCTGGGCGCAGATGATGCAGGCGTGCGGATGGTGGGCGAGGATGCGGGCCAGACGCTGCCGGCGCAGCTCCTCGAGGCGTGCGCCCGTTGTGCGCACCACCATGCCGGCGCTCACCTCGAGGGCGCACGAAGCCACCGGCTCGACCTCGCCCTCGACCTCGACCACGCACAGACCGCAGCCGGGTTTGCCCTCGCTGCCGTCAGGATCGATGCGCTCACCGCCACGATATACGGCCTCGGCCGGTCGAGCGTCACGAGCCGGCGGCAGGTCGCGATGGAAGCAAAGATGGGGGATGTAGATCTCCGCTTCGAGGGCCCCGGCAAGAACGTAGCTCCCCTTCGGAAGCTCAACCTCCCGCCCGTCAATCGTCACTGAATAGGTTTCAGCCATCTCCAACTCTCGGCAGGGAGGGGATAAACCCCTCCCCTACGCGTGTTTTTGCGAGGGCGGAAATCATCCCCGCCCCCAGCCAAAGGAAGCCGTAGGGGCGGGTTTCATCCCGACCTCCCAGCCAAAGGAAACCGTAGGGGCGGGGTTTATCCCCGCCCGCACGTCTCCGAGCGAGCTTCACCACGAGTGTGTCAACGCGCCGTGCGGACAGGCCTCGGTGCACGGCAGCGAGGCGCGTCCGGTGGCCGGTTTGCAGGGCGCGCACGAGTACTTGACCTGCTTGCGATGCGCCTCGGCCACCGCGCACACCTCGTCGCCGTAGTCGTCCTCGATGATCTCGAGGACGGCAGCCGGGCATGCCGGTACGCACGGCCGATCGGCGCATTCGATGCAATTATCAGTGTCGACCGTGATGTAGTACTCACCCGACCCGTCAGCGTATCCATAATTGGCAAGCATCCAATCACCCCTCGAATTCTCAGTTCTCAGTTCTCAATTCTCAATGACATCGCAGCCGGTCCTTGAGGCGGTGCGATGGAATAATTGAGAATTGAGAATTAAAAATTGAAAATTCCTCCTCACGCCTTCTTTGCCTT
>JAIVTZ010000172.1:0-6910 GCA_049188105.1 Deltaproteobacteria bacterium
GATGCCACAAAATCGTAAACTCACCCGTCTCGATGTCAAGGGGTGAGGGTGCGCGGATCTGGTATCTGGTATCTGGCATCTGGCATCTGGCATCTGATATCTAGGTGCGTCGACGGGAATAGACGCAACACCAGGCACGCTTTCGCGTACAATCCTCGGGGCAGCCGGACGTCGCTGGTCCAAAAGAAAATCAAAAGGAAAGAACGTTGATCATCACGCACGCTTCGATCTCACTGCATATGCGGCGCATCGTGCCGCTCGTCGCACTCGCCCTCCTCCTGGTCGTCGCCGGTTGCGGCGGGGACCAGAACGATCCGTCGGGCCACGGAAAGGGGAATCGCGGCGGCGGCGCAGAGGATGGCCACGGCGCCGACGCGAAGACCGAGACCGCAATCGCTGTACGGGTCGGCGAGGTGACGCAGGAACCCATCTCGTCGCTCTACTCGACCTCCGCCACCCTTCGCGCCGACCGCCGGGCGACCGTCATCGCACGGACCCGCGGCGTGGTCCGCCGGCTCGCCGTCGAGGAGGGCGACGCGGTGAGCGCCGGCCAACCGCTGGCCCACCTCGAGGACGAGGAGCAGACGATCACGGCCGCCCGTGCACGCTCGGCCGAGGAGACCGCCCGCCGCGACTATGAGCGTCTTTCCGGCCTCTACGATCGCGGGCTGGTGAGCGTCGACGAGTACGAGTCGAGCCGGCGCGATGCCGAGGATGCCCTCCACGCCCTCGAGCTGGCCGAGCTCGAGCTCTCCCGCACGGTCATCCGAGCGCCGATCGCCGGCATGGTGGTGACCCGCCACCTCGACGTCGGCGCGACCGTTTCCGACGGCACACCAATTTTCGACATCGCCGACCTGCAACCGCTGTACGCCGACGTCAATATCCCTGAACGTCACGTCACCCGCCTGCGACCAGGTCAGGAGGTTCTGCTGACGGCGGATGCCACCGACACCGTGGCCGGAGCAGTCATCGAACGCATCGCACCCGCTGTCGATCCCGCAACCGGAACGGTCAAGGTGACGGTGGCGGTCGAGGGCGACTCCGGTCTGAGACCCGGCGCCTTTGTCCGTGTCGACATCGTCACCGATACCCACAACGATGCCCTGGTGGTGGCACGCTCCGCCCTTGTTGCGGAGGGACGACGGTGGCATCTCTACCGCCTGTCCGAGGACGGCGCCACGGTCGAGCAGATCGAGGTCGAGCTCGGTTTCGAAAATAACGACCGCGTGGAAATCGTCACCGTCACCGCCGAGGAGACCTCGATCGAACCCGGCCACCGAGTCGTGATCTTGGGGGCGCCCGCCCTCTCCGAGGGTGCGACGGTGCGGGTGATGGAGGATGGTGCCGGGAGCACGCCGTCCGGGACAGCGCAGGCCAGTTGATGTTTGTCAGGCCGACCCGCAGATCTCATAACCGCGCCACAAAGGCCTGAGCGATGATGCCCCGTTTCGCAGTCAACCGTCCGGTCACCGTGCTCATGGCCACGCTCGCGGTGACCACCTTTGGCCTGCTCGCGGTGCAGAACCTTCCGGTCGACCTCCTCCCCGACCTCTCCTACCCCACTCTCACGATCCAAACTGAGTATCCGGACGCCGCCCCGGAGTCCGTCGAGCAGTTCGTGACCCGGCCCATCGAGGAGGCCGTCGGGGTCATCCCGGGGGTGCGCGAGATGCGGTCGCAGTCGAGATCCAGCCTGTCCGAGGTCGTGCTCGAGTTCGAGTGGGGCGAGTCGATGGACACCGCGGGCCTCGACGTCCGCGAACGCCTCGGGCTGGTCGAGCTCCCGCGCGAGACCGAGATACCGCGCGTCCTGCGTTTCGACCCGTCGCTCGAGCCGATCATGCGGCTCGGGTTCTCCGGCGACAGGGACCTCGGCGAGCTGCGCCAGCTCGCCGAGCGGTGGCTCAAGCCGCGTCTCGAGGCGGTGATCGGCGTCGCCGCAGCCAAGGTGCGCGGCGGGCTCGACGCCGAGATCGTGGTCGAGGCCGATGAGGACCGGCTCGCCGCCCTCGGGCTGACGTTGGCGGACCTCGGGCGGGCGCTGCGCGAGGAGAATGTCAATCAACCCGGCGGCACCCTTCGCGATTTCAACGCGATCTACCTCGTCCGCACCATGCACGAGTTCCAGAACCTCGACCAGATCCGGCGCACGGTCGTGCGCGAGACGCCCACCGGCCGGGTCCGGGTGGAGGACGTGGCCAGGGTTTTCCGCGGCCACCGGGACCGCGACGAAATCACCCGTCTCGGCGGGCGCGAGGTGGTCGAGATCGACCTCCACCGGCAGGGGTTGGCGAACACCGTCGCGGTGGCACGCGCGGTACAGGACACCCTGGCCGAGCTCCGCGCGGAGATGCCTGCAGACCTCCACATCGAAATCCTCACCGATCTGTCGGCCTACATCACGTCCGCCATCCACCAGGTGTGGTCGGCGGCCTGGATCGGCGGCATGCTGGCGATCCTGGTGCTCTACTTTTTCCTCCGCGACCTCCGCGCGACGGCGATCATCGCCCTCACCATCCCGGTGTCGGTGATCGCCACCTTCCTCGCCATGGAGCGAGCCGGCGTGACCCTCAACATCATGTCGCTCGGCGGTCTCGCTCTCGGTATCGGCATGCTGGTGGACAACTCGATCGTGGTTCTGGAGGCCATCGACCGGCGACGGTCGGAAGGCCTCGCCCGCGCCCAGGCCGCCATCAAGGGTGCGTCCGAGGTGGCCGGCGCTGTGACCGCTGCGACCTTGACCACGGTTGCGGTCTTCTTTCCGATCGTCTTCGTGCAGGGGGTCGCCGGACAGCTCTTCCGCGATCAGGCCGTTACCGTGTGCCTGTCGCTGCTGACCTCGTTGGTGGTGTCGCTGACCCTCATCCCGGCACTCTCCGGCTTCACCGCCCGCGCCGGTTTCGAGAGCGCGGGCCGGTTCGCGGGCCGCCGCCGGGACGGCGCCGAGGCACTGCCATTCACCCTTCGATTGGGCGGGTTCGAGCTCGAACCGATCGGCAACGGGCGCTCGCTGCTCAGCCGCGCGGCCACCGTGCTCGTGCTGCCAATCCGGTTGTTGCTGCTGGTGGCGGCCCTCATCATCGGCGGCGTGTGGTGGGCCTTTAGCTGGGTCTTCCATTTCCTCGCCGCGCCCCTGACCCGCATACTCGACGCTCTCGGACGATCCTACCCGGGCGCGCTCACCCGCGCCCTCGAGCGGCGTTGGGTGATCTTGGGCGTGGCCCTGGCGCTCTTCGTCCTGTCGGCGGCCTACATCCCCCGTCTCGGCACCGATCTGGTGCCCGATCTGGCGCAGGGCGAGTTCGCGTTCCAGCTACGGCTCCCCGAGGGCACCACCCTGGCCGCAACCGCGGAAATGATCGATCGAATCGAAGCGATGCTGATAGGGGATCCCTCCTTCGCCTCGGTCTTCTCGATGGTCGGCAGCCTGCCGTCCGCCGCCTCCGGACGACGAACCCTGGGTGAAAACCTGGCGCAGATCAACATTCGTATGACCGCCGGCGCCGATGCCGACGACGAAGCGGCGGCGGTCGAACGCGTACGATCAACGATCGCCCTTTTCCCGCGCGCCGAAGCTGAATTGGTGCGCCCGGCGGTGCTCTCGGTTCGGCCTCCGATCGCGGTCCAGGTCTTCTCGGACGACCTCATCGAGCTCGATTCGGCTTCTGAGATCGTGCGGGTGGCGCTCGAGAACCTCGCCGAGGTCCGCGACATCGCCACGACCTCGGAGCCGGGAAGCCCCGAGATCCTGATCGAGCTCGATCGTGAGCGCGCCGCCGCCCTCGGCGTCTCGGCCGAAACCGTGGGTGATGCCATGCGCGCCAAGATTCGCGGCGACGTGGTCGGACAGTTCCGCGAGGGCGAGGAGCGGATCGACATCCGATTGCGAGCGGCCGAACGCTTCCGTTCGCTCGCTTCCGGAGTGGAGTCGCTGCGCATCATCCTACCCGGCGGCACAAAGGTGCCGGTTTCCGCGGTCGCGCGGGTCACCGTCGCCCGCGGACCGGCGGCCATCTACCGCTTCTCGGGCGCCCGGGTGGCGGAGATCACCGCCCTTCCCACGACCCGCGACCTCGGCGGCGCGCTCGCCGCAGTCGGCGCGGCGGTAGCCGATCTCGATCTACCGCTCGGTGCGCGTCTCGAGCTCGCCGGCCAGGGCGAAGAGCTCGCCCTGAGCTTCAACTCACTGTGGTTGGCGCTGGCGCTGGCCACGTTCTTGGTCTATGTGGTGATGGCCTCCCAGTTCGAATCGCTCATCCATCCCTTCGTGATCCTCATGGCTGTCCCTCTCGGCGTCGTCGGCGTGGTCGCCGCCCTTGCCCTCACCCGCACCTCGATCAACGTTCTGGTGCTGATCGGCGCCATCATGCTCGCCGGGATCGTGGTCAACAACGCCATCGTGCTGGTTGACGCCGTCAACCGGCGACGGCGCGAAGGTCAGGCGATCGACGACGCGCTGGTCGGCGCCGGCCGCGAGCGCCTGCGGCCGATCCTCATGACCACCGCCACGACCGTGCTCGCCCTCCTTCCGATGGCCCTCGGCCTTGGCGCCGGCGACGAGCTGAGGACGCCTCTCGCGATCACCGTGATCGGCGGTCTCACCATCGCCACCTTCCTCACCCTGGTGGTGATACCGTGCATCTACAGAATCCTGGGAGCAGCGCCGGTTAGGGCGAGGGTGGAGGAAGAATGAGGAATTTCGAATTTCGAATTTCGAATTTCGAATTTGCCAGCCAGCCGCCCATGAAATTGCCTGGCGGGCGGGGCAAGAACCCAGAATCCGCAATGAGAAACTTCGGGTCGCAAGATCGTCAGCAAACCCCTGATGAAAACCTCGAATGTGCGATGAAACAATTCGAAATTCGAAATTCGAAATTCGAAATCTGGGGCTCGCCGTGCGCCTAACCGACCTTCCTCTCGACCGTCCTGTGGCGACGCTGATGCTGCTGCTCAGCCTGGTCGTGCTGGGCACGGTGTCCCTCTTTCTGCTTCCGCTCGACTTCATGCCGGTGGTCAACGAGCCCGAGGTTGATATCGAGGTGCCGTTTCCCGGCAGTCATCCGCTGGAGAGCCTGCGTGAGGTCCTCGAACCGATCGAGGACGAGATTGCCACCATTCCCGACGTCAAGAGCATCAACGGAACTGCCAGTTCCGGGTCGGCCAGGCTCGAGGTGCGCTTCGACTGGAACGTCGACATCGATATCAAGAAAATGGAGATCCGCGAAGCTGTCGAACGGGCACGGCCGAACCTTCCCGACACGATCGGCCACATCTCGATCCGCGGTGACACCGACGGCGGCTCGGCACAGGTGCTGGCTGGGCGGATCTCCGCCGAACGAAATCTTTCCGAATCGTGGGACCTCCTCGACCGCCGCATCGGCCGGCCGCTCGAACGCATCAAGGGAGTGGCACGGGTCGACCTTTACGGTGTCGAGCAACAGCAGGTGCGCATCGACCTCGATCTCGATGCCCTCCGTCGCCACGGCATCGGCGCCGGCGAGGTGTTGAGGACAATCAACGGCGCCAACCAGGATGTCGACGCCGGTGTCATTCGTGGCGACGTGGTGCGCTACGAGGTCCGCACCCTGACCAGATTCCGCTCGGCCGACGAGATCGCGGCGCTGCGGGTCGGGGATAAAGGCCTCCGCGTCGGCGATGTCGCGGTGGTGGAGCTGCGCGAGCCGCGCCTCGACTACGGCCGCCACCTCGACCGCTCGTTCGCCGTCGGCATCGACGTCTACAAGGAGCCCTCTGCCAACACGATCGACGTCGTCGAACGGGCCCTCGAGCGCATCGAGGAGATCAAGGCCGACCCGCAGCTCGAGGGCATCAAACTGCTGATCTGGGAGAACCAGGGCGAGGCGATTCGGAAATCGCTGACCGGGTTGCGCAACGCGGGGATCTACGGCGGCATCATGGCGATCGCCGTCCTCCACTTCTTCCTCCGCCGGTGGCGCACGACCCTGATCGTCGCCACCGCGATTCCGTTCTCGCTCCTGGTCACCTGCGGTGCGATGTTCGCGCTCGGCTCACAGTTCGACGTTCTCACCCTCCTCGGGCTCATGCTCGGGGTTGGGATGCTGGTCGACAACGCGGTGGTGGTTATCGAGAATATCCACCGCTACGAGGGTCTGGGAATGGCGCCGCCGCAAGCGGCCCGGCTGGGCACCCGGCAGGTGGCGCTCGCGGTGGTGGCCTCCACGGCGACCACGGTCTTCGTCTGGTCGTGGCTCTTCGTTTCCGAGCGCGACACCATGGTCATCATGATGGGGGCGGTGGCGCTCACGATCTGCCTCGCCGTGGCCTGCTCTCTCTTGATCTCGCTGACCTTCATCCCTCTGGCCGCGGCTCGTTTCTCTCCGGCCCAGGCCCCGAAGCCCGGCTGGATCGTCCTCACGGTGGTACCGGCCTACCGCCGGATACTCAACTGGACCCTCGACCACCGTCTCGTGACGCTTATCTGCCTGTTCTTGATTGCCGGTTCGGCGGCGTGGCCGCTCTCGCAGATCGAGAAGTCCGGCGAGATGCCGATGCAGAGCCGCGAGGTGCCGATCTTCCTGCGGGTCTACGACAACGCTTCCAAAGAGGTGTTGGAGGGCTATGTCGACCAGGTCGAGGAGTGGGTCTTCAGCCGCCGAGCCGAGCTCGGTTTCGAAAGCGTCTACTCCTGGTACACGGAGCATGGCTTCTGCATGACCCGGGTCTACCTGCCGGAGAGCGAGGCCAACCCCAAGGCGGTCGCCCGTCTGCGCTCTCAGCTCCGCGAAGGCCTGCCCGAGATCGCGGGAGTCAAGATCGAGGTCGGCGACCGCGACATGTGGCGCCACCGCGGCGGTCAGGACCGGCGAATGGTGTCGGTGGCCCTGCACGGGGAGGACCCCGAATATCTCGATGAGCTCGCGAGCGA
>JAIVTZ010000173.1:0-6895 GCA_049188105.1 Deltaproteobacteria bacterium
TACTGAGCTATTGTGGGATTGATGACCGAAGTCACGACCACGAGAATCGGCGCCCGATCGTTGTTCGTCGGTGCGGCCGCAGTGATCGTCCTGGCCGGGCTCAAGGCCGCGCAATCACTCGTGATTCCCTTTCTTCTCGCGCTCTTCCTCGCCATCATCTGTGCGCCCGCCGTGTCATGGCTGACCCGGCGCAGAGTCCCCGCAGCGCTGGCAGTACTGGTGGTAGTGATCGTCCTGATGGCCCTGCTCACGGGCTTCGGCGCCGTAGTGGGGACCTCGGTGAATGACTTTGCCACCTTCGTGTCGCAGTACCAGGAGCGCTTCGACGGGCTCGTCAGCTCGTTCACGAGTTGGCTCGCGGCCCACGACATCGACACGGAGTCTCTCGATATCCTGCAGGTGGTTCAACCCGGAAGGCTCATGAACCTCCTCGGCGGGGTGCTCAAGAACCTCGCGGCGGTGCTTTCAAACCTCTTCTTGATCATTCTCACCATGATCTTCATTCTTCTCGAGGCCGCGAGCTTTCCGACCAAGATGCGATTGGCGGTGGGGAATCGACGGTTCGACATGGACAACCTGGGGCAGATCGTCACCCAGGTGCAGCACTACCTCGGTATCAAGACCGCGACCAGCCTGGTGACCGGGCTGCTGATCGGCTTCTGGACCGCCGTCATCGGCCTCGAGTTTGCCGTGGTGTGGGGACTCATTGCGTTCCTGCTCAACTATGTGCCCAGCATCGGGTCGATCGTCGCAGCGATTCCCGCCGTCCTCCTCGGGTTGATCCAGGGCGGTATCGGGTACGCGCTTCTGGTGGCGGTAGGTTTCGTGGTCGTCAACGTGACCATCGGCAACTTCATCGATCCCTATCTCATGGGTCGCACCCTTGGACTGTCGACGCTCGTGGTCTTTCTGTCGTTGGTCTTTTGGGGTTGGATGTGGGGGAGCATCGGGATGCTCCTGTCCGTGCCCCTGACCATGATCATCAAGATCCTCTTCGACAACACGGACGATCTGCGGTGGGTCGCCGTGATGCTCGACAGCAGGAAGGGCGCGGCGCGCCGTCTCGAAGCGGCCGAAGCGGCAAGAAACTAGCCGCCCCGGTCGCCCACCACGGAGAAACCGCAGATAACGCAGATGAGCGCAGATTTGCGGGTTATCGCGGACGGGCGGCGAAGAGCCGGACGTTGCGGCGGCTGCGCCGACCCGCGGCCTCGATCTCGAAACCCGCTGCGACGACGGTGGCCTCGGTGTCGCGATTGGGGTGACAGCCCCCCGAAATCAGCGTCCACGCCGGTTGGATGACGTCCTGCCATCCTGCCATCGCCGGGTGGGTGCTGCGCACGTGCTCGAGCATGCGCAGCCGGCCGTCCGGGCGCAGGACTCTGTGGACCTCCCGTAGACCCGTGAGCGCATCCGGCACGGAACAGAAGACCAGCCCGCTGACAACGGTGTCGAAGACATGGTCGCGAAAGGGGAGAGCCTCTGCGGAGGCGAGGAGCAACGGCCGGTCAGGGGCCCGTTTCCTCGCGGCGAGCAGGAGCTCGACCCTGATGTCCGCGCCCACAACCTGTGCGTCCTTGGCGTACAACGGGAGGTTGCGACCGGTGCCGCACCCCACATCGAGGATCCGACCGTGGGCGCCCTTCACCAACTTCCGACGCCACGCCCCGAAACCGGTCGCCTCCGCGACCGCCATCATCAGGTCGTAGAAAAACGGGATCTGTTCGATACCACGCATTGAGAAAACACTCTACAATGAACGCCGCGAAGGGGGGAACCCATGAAGGTTGCACGCATTCTCTGTGTCCTGGTGGCGATCACGTTCTGTTTGGTCCCGGCAGCGAATTCGGCCCGATCCGAACCCGAAATCCCGACTCCTGAAAGCGTCCTGGGTTTTGTGCCGGGCACGGATCGAGAGCTCATGGATTACGAGCAGCTGGTGGACTACATGCAGAAGCTGGCCGCCGCCTCGTCGTCGGTCGAAATGCTCGAGTTTGGGACCACCCCATTGGGCCGGCCGATGTTTGTCGCGTTCATCTCCTCGTCTGAAAATCTCGAACGGTTGGAGGAGCTCAGGGACATCAACCAACGTCTCGCCCTCGATCCCGCGATACCGGCTGACGAGCTGGCCGACCTGATCAATGATGGGAGGGTCTTCGTGATGGAGACTCTGTCGATGCATTCGGGGGAGGTGGCGCCGAGCCAGACTCTGCCGATCTTCGCGCACCAGATGGCCACCACCGAGGACCTGGAGATCGTGACCCAGCTCGACAACGTGGTGCTGATGATGGTCCTGTGCCACAACCCCGACGGCATGGACATGGTTGTCGAGCACTACCGCGAATACCTGGGAACCAAGTACGAGGGATCGTCGCTGCCGCAGGTCTACCACAAGTACGTCGGCCACGACAACAACCGTGACTTTGTCGCCCTCACCCAGGAGGACACGCGGGCGATCGCCGCGCTCTACAGCACCGAGTGGTACCCGCAGGTGATGGTCGAGAAGCACCAGATGGGATCCACGGGGCCGCGGTACTTCGTGCCCCCGAACCACGACCCGATCGCGCAAAACGTCGACGAGGGCCTGTGGAACTGGAAGGCGGTGTTCGGCAGCAATCTGTCTCGCGACATGAGCGCGGACGGGCTTCAGGGCGTGGCCAGCCACTGGCTCTTCGACGATTACTGGCCGGGCTCGACCGAGACGTCGTTGTATAAGAACATGATCTCCTTCCTCACCGAGGCGGCGAGCTGCAAAGTAGCGACGCCGGTCCGGATCGAGCCGACCGAGCTGCGGGTGCGAGGAAAGGGGCTCGCCGAGTACAAGAAGGGCGTCAACATGCCCGACCCGTGGCCCGGAGGAAGGTGGAGCCTGACGGACATCGTCTCCTACGAGCTGTCGTCGATGTCGTCAATTCTCGCCACCGCCTCCCGCCACCGCGGAGAGATTCTCGAGTTTCGCAACACGCTCTGCCGCAAAGAGGTGGAGAAGGGACGCACCGAGGCGCCGTACTACTTTGTCCTCCCTCGCGAGCAGAGAGACCCGGGGGAGCTCGCGGCGCTGGTGAACCTGCTGCAGCGGCACGGGGTGGAGGTGGATCGCCTGACCGCTGACGCGATTGTCGGCGATCTGCATCTGAGCGCCGGCGACCTCGTCGTGCCCCTGAGCCAGCCCTATCGAGCGTTTGTCAAAGAGGTGATGGAGGATCAACGGTACCCGGAGCGCCACTACACCCCGGACGGCGAGCTCATCAGGCCCTACGACATCACGAGCTGGTCGCTGCCGCTGCACATGGGCGTGCGCTCGATCCAGGTGGACACCCGCTCCGAGGCGTTCGAGTCGCTCCTCGAGCCGGTGGGCGCCGATGCCTTCGCCTTCGACGTGAACCTGCCGGACGACGTGTGGGCGATCGCCTATCCGGCATCGAGCAATCAGTCCTTCCGGGCGGTCTTCGCCGCCCTCGCGGCCGGGCTCGAGGTCGAACGGCTGACTCATCCGTTTGGTCCCGAGGGTCAGCAGTTGCCGGCCGGCAGCTTCATCATTCGTGCCGGGGGTGCGCCGCACGACGCGCTCCGATCGATCGTCCGCCGGATTCAAATTCCACCGACCGTGCTGACTGAAGAGGTCTCGGTAGCTCGCCAGTCGATCCGCAATCCTCGGGTCGCCCTGGTCGAGACCTACTTCCACGACATGGATGCCGGGTGGACCCGGTACCTCTTCGACACCTATGGGATCCCTTATAGCGTGCTCCACCCCGAGGACTTCGAGGATGCCGAGCTGGCGCGCGATTTCGACGTGATCGTCTTCCCGGGCGCGAGCAAGGACGTACTGACCAAGGGCAAGTACAAGCGCGGCGATCGATACATGATCAGCGACTACCCGCCCGAGTTCCGCAAGCCGATCTCGAAGGTGGGCCTGGGCAAGCTGACCGCGTTCATCGAGGGCGGTGGAATCGTGATTTCATGGGGCGGATCCACGGGCCTCTTCACCGACGGTCTCGCGCCCGCATCGGGCGAAAAGGACGGGGAGAAGATCGAGCTGCCGGTGCGCGACGTGACCGAGAGCCTGAAGGGGGTCTCGGTGCCGGGGGCATTCCTGGCCGTCGATTTCATCGCCGACGATCCGCTCACCTGGGGCATGCCGGAGCGAGCGGGAGCGTTCTCCCGCGGTTCGCCGGTCTTCGCCACGTCGATCCCGAGGCTCGACACCGATCGGCGGGTGATCGCGATCTATCCGGAGCGGGATCTCCTCCTCAGCGGCTACCTCGAGGGGGAAAGGGCTCTCCAAAACAGACCGGCGATGGTCTGGGTGCGGGCCGGCAAGGGGCAGCTTGTGCTCTTCGGCTTCCGGCCCCAGTTCCGCGGCTCGACGCCGGCTACCTTCAAGCTGGTCTTCAACGCGCTGCTCCTGCCGCCGCTCGGAGAGGGCGGGTAAACACAATCCGGCGAATCCACGTACAAGATCGTGGTGGCGGTTCAGACAAGCATCTACCGCCAGAGTGGGGGAGCTTTAGAATGGTTGGCGGCTCGGCTCGATGGTGACATGGAGAGCGATTGCCCTCGTGCCGCTCTTGATGGCCGCCATCCCCGCGACCGCTGCCGAACCAGGCAGCCCGGAGCAGCCGTATGAGGTGACCCGCGCAACGTCGGAGATCACGATCGATGGGGTGATCGACGAGCCGGCGTGGGACGATGCGCTCTCTCTCGAGCTCGAGTACGAGGTGCGGCCGGGTGACAACGTCAAGCCGCCTGTACGAACCGTCGTTCTCATTACCTACGACGAGCACCGGGTGCTGGTGGCGTTCCGGGCGTTCGACCCCGAGCCCGAACGGATTCGTGCCCGCTATCGCGACCGCGACCATATCTACCAGGATGATTTCGTGGGAATCGTCCTCGACACATTCAACGATGAGCGTCGGGCCTACGAGTTTCACATCAACCCGCTGGGTGTGCAGTCGGATGCGATCAACGACGACGTGCAGCAGAGATTCGATTTATCGTGGGACGCCATCTGGGAGTCTGCGGGCCGCCTGACGGACTTTGGTTACGAGGTCGAACTGGCGATCCCCTTCAACCAGCTCCGCTTTCAGGACATCGATGGACCGCAGGTCTGGGGGGTCGACGCGAACCGTTCCTACCCGCGGGTCCAGCGCCACCACATCGGTCTCTTCCCACGCGAGCGCGGCGCCAACAGCTATCTCGCCCAGGAGGACAAGATGATCGGTTTCGAGGTCGGGTCCGCCGGGCGAAACCTCGAGCTGGTACCGACCCTAACCGGGATCGCGACCCAGGAGCGGCCGGACTTTCCGGATTCAACGGAGGTCGTGGACGATAAGGATGCGGAGGTCGGGATCACCGGAACCTGGGGCGTGACCCCTAACCTCACCCTCATCGGCGCCCTCAACCCGGACTTCTCACAGGTCGAGGCCGACGCGGTCCAGCTCGCCATCAATACGCGGTTTGCTCTCTTCTTCCCGGAAAAACGACCCTTCTTCCTCGAAAGCGCGGACTACTTCGACTCCGGGCTCAATCTGCTCTACACGCGGATGATCGCCGACCCGTCGGCAGCGCTCAAGCTCACCGGCAAGTTCGGGCCCCACACCGTCGGTCTCTTCACGGCGCGTGACGAGGTCACAAATGTCATCGTCCCCGGACCACAGGGTTCCTCGGCAGGTTCGTTCGACGCCCCCAATACCTCGACCGTCGGCCGCTATCGTTTCAACCTCGGAACCGACTCGACCATCGGCGCGGTGTTCACAGACCGTGAGGGTTCGGACGGCTATTTCAACCGGGTCGTCAGCGCCGACGGGGTCTTCCGGCCGACCGACGCCGACAAGTTCACCATCGACGTGGCGCTGTCGCGAACGCGATACTCGGAGGCGATGCAGGAAGAGTTCGAGGTTGGATCGGAAACGATCTCCGGCCATGCCCTCAACCTGGAGTACGTTCGCACAAAACGGAAGTACTTCATCTTCGCCGAGTACGCGGACCTTGGCGACGACTTCCGCGCGGATCTCGGTTTCATTCCCCAGGTCGGTTATCGCAAGCTCAGGGGCGGCGCCGGCTACCTCTGGTGGGGCGACGAAGGGGATTTCTACAACCGGCTCGAGGTGGGCGGCGTGATGTAACGTTCCGAGGAGCAGGACGGCGAACTTCTCGAACAACAAGCGGAGCTGTGGTTCGACTTTGCCGGTTCGCGCGAGTCACTCTTTCATGTCGAGCTCGGCACCCGGGACATCGTATTCGACGGCGTCCGCTTCGACGACCTCTTCGTGCCGCTTGTGTTCGTCCGGGTTCGCCCCTCGTCAAAGCTTTTCGTCCGTCTTTTCGCGGTCGGGGGCGATTGGATCGACTTCGACAACGTGCGGCCGGCGGACCGCATCGAGGCCAGCTCACTCATCGGTCTCGACCTCGGCCGCCATCTCTTGCTCGAGTTCGTCTACACCTATTCCACGCTCGACGTCGAGGGAGGGCAGCTCTTCGAGGCCAACGTCCCCGAGCTCAAGGCCGTGTGGCAGTTCAACACCCGGACCTTCGTGCGCGCGATCTTTCAGTACACCGATATCACCCGGAACCCCGATCTGTACATTGACGAGGTTGACGCGCTCAGTCGTGATCTCTTTGTCCAGCTCCTCTTCTCATACAAGGTCAACCCGCGGACGGTCTTCTTCCTGGGCTACAGCGAGACGGGGATCGAGACCGAGGATTTCAGCCTCACAGCTACCAATCGGGCCTTGTTTCTCAAGCTCGGATATTCGTGGATCTGGTGAGGAGGGGCACAGGGCTCAGGGTTCAGGGTTCAGGGATCACCGTGCGCCCTGCACCCTGTACCCTGCACCCTGAACCTCGTTTCCGGGTGGGCGAGGGGAACCGGTTAAGGGCGTTCCGGCGTCCGGAT
>JAIVTZ010000174.1:0-6878 GCA_049188105.1 Deltaproteobacteria bacterium
CCGCACGCTGGGATCTGTGCGGGGGGCGGCCCGAAAGGGCCGTTCCTACCGCGACCGCCTGCCAAACACGAGAGTTCCGGGGTACCGTGTGGGGCGTCTCGCCTGCGCAATTGCTATTCGATGACGATGATCCTGCCTGCAGCCTCGATCACCATTTGAACCTCCTTGGCAACCCGCAGGATGAAGGTGCTCGGATCCTCGAGACCCCACTCGACGTACGGAATCTCGAACTCGGTGCCGGCGGTGAAAACTCCGCCGTCGATCTGGATCCGTAGCGGGATAGCGATCTCGTGCGATTGACCGAGGATCTCGATCTCGCCGTGCAGCGTGACGTCGCTCGTGCCCTCGAGCGCGAGGTCGCCCTCGAGGCGCCGGGCCCGAAGCACGATCCACGGATTGTCGGCAGTGCGCAGGACCTTGGCGTGCATCTTCTTGTCGCGCTTCTTGTTGCCGGTTTCGGAGGTGGTCGCATCGACCGTCACCTCGCCTGCCATGACTCCGCTGTCGGTGCTCAGGCGAAGCGAGCCCGAGACCGCAGCCGCACTGCCATGTACCGAGTGCAGGGTGGCCTGCAGCCGGAAGGCGATCGAGGTGAGCTCCGGGTCGAGCTCGATCTGCAGCTCGGCCGCCGTCAGTGGTGCGGCGAGAGCGAAGAGTGCGATTGCAAAGAGGGTTGTTACCTTCATGGGTCCCTCCGGTGATTCGGTCACAGATCGATTCGCAGCATGGTTCGCAGGTTCAACAGAGGATCGTTCTCCGACGAGGTGGACGGCGGGCGAACGACTGAGAGCGGGCTGTAGAAGAGCTCGACAGCGACTGAGGTGCGACCTCCCAGCCGCCAGGAGGCGCCGCCGTTCATTGACCAGGTCCAGCCGTCGGCGAGAAGGAGCGATCGGTCGTGGAAGCCGAAGGTCAGGGCGTCGACTTGAAACTCCATGTCCATGTAGTTGGCGGCGAGACCCCAGTGGAAGTCGGTCTTTCGGTATCGGTAGCCTCCGGTGAAGGCCGCGCCGAGGTAGTTGAGCGTCAGCTCGTCCTCTGACGGCGCTTCGCACCCCCAGATGTTGCCGGGAGAACCCGGCGGCGAGGAGGCGTCCTCCTCCGAGCAGGTGAGATCCCCCTCGACCGTGCCGAGCTGACCGTACAAGCGGACCCCCAACGTCCACGGCCCGGTCGCATAAACCGGTCGCTCGAGACCGACGGCGAAGAGGTTGGACTTCACGCCCTCGAGCTCGACCGGCGGCACCCAGGAGAGATCGAGCGACCACCTGGCGGGTAGACCGATGGTCAGCCGCGGTCGGAAGAACACCGGAAGCCTATTCAGGTCCTCCACCTTGGCGCCGCCGAAGCCGATCCGGCGCTGGTTCTCGTCGAGGTGGGGGATGGTGTCGAGCTCCAGCCCGATCTCGAAGGACCACGGCTCACGGGCGTGTGGTGGTCCCAACCCGGTCAGCAGGCTCACCGAGCTGAAATACTTCATCGCCCACGCTTCGGGTCTGTCCCAGGCAAGCTCCTCGACATCGTCGATCACCTGCGCCGAGGCCGTGCCGGCGGCCGCGATCAATACAATCGCGGTGCCGACCAGTGCCGAGTAAATATTTTCCTTCAATGCCGGTCCTTTCGTACCACGCGTCAGTCCTACGGCGCGCCGCATTCGATCCAGTTACGCGAGGATGAGACACATTGTCAGTGTTTTTTGTCACCGAGCGAGAATATAGTTACGCACTGGTATGGTGGGCGTGTGGTGAATCCCGATCTTTTCGACTGCGGCCTCCGGGCTTTCATCTTCCTCGGTCTGCTCGAGTTCAGCCGCTCCTTGACTCAAAGGACACGATGAGCCAGCTCCACCTGCTTTCGGAGCGGCGGTTCTGGCCGCTCTTCTGGACTCAGTTTCTGGGCGCCTTCAACGACAATCTCTTCAAAAACGCCCTCGCGATCCTCATCGCCTACCGCTCGATGACTCTGCTCGGGATCGGGTCCGCGACCATCGTCGTCGCCTGTGCCGGCATTTTCATCTTCCCGTTCTTCCTCTTCTCGGCCACCGCCGGACAGCTTGCGGATCACTTTCCCAAATGGATATTGATTCGCTGGGTCAAGGTGTGGGAAATCGGGGTGATGATCCTGGCCGGCGTGGGTTTCGCCACCGACAGCTTGGCGCTGCTTCTCGTCGTCCTTTTTTTGATGGGCACACAATCGGCCTTCTTCGGCCCGGCCAAGTACGCCATCCTGCCCGAGCTCCTCGATGAGCACAGCCTGGTCGGCGGCAACGCCATGGTGGCGATGGCGACGTTCCTCGCCGTCCTCCTCGGCACCATCACCGGCGGGCTGGTGGTGGCCGGCGGCGATCGCTGGGTGTCTCGTCTCGGCGTGATCGTGGTGACGGTCGCGGTGCTCGGGTTGGTTGCCAGCCTCTTCGTCAAGAAGACCCCGGCCGCCAACCCGGATCTTCCGGTCAGCCTCGAGCCGATCAAGCCGACGATCGACATCCTGCGGGTGACGCGCCGGGTGCATACGGTCTTCCTGTCGGTGCTCGCCGTGTCCTGGTTCTGGGTCCTCGGCGCCTCGTTCCTGTCGGTGCTGCCCAACTTCTCCAAGGATGTCCTCGGCGGCGGCGAGACGGTGGTGACCCTTTGCCTGACCACCTTCTGCGTCGGCATCGGTACCGGCTCCATGCTCTGCGAGCGATTGTCACGGCGCCGTTTGGAGCTTGGCCTGGTGCCGCTCGGATCCATCGGCATCAGCGTATTCGCCCTTGACCTCGCGTTTGCGGGTTGGCGGTACGTCGCGCCTCCGGACGGGGTGTTGCTGACCGCCACCGAATTCCTGCGTCAGCCGGGCAGCGCCCACATCCTGATCGATCTCTTCATGATCGCGGTCTTCTCGGGCTTCTACACGGTTCCGCTCATGACCTTTATCCAGCAGCGGTCCGCCCTCAAAGAGCGTTCGCGGGTGATCGCCGGCAACAACATCCTCAACGCGCTCTTCATCGTGACGTCGTCGGTGATGCTGGTGGTGATGGTGGCGCGCGGGTTCACGTACCCGGCGGTGTTCCTGGTGCTCGCCCTGCTCAATGTGGCTGCCGCCGCTTATATCTACTCGGTCGTCCCGGAGTTTCTCCTCCGCTTCGTCTCTTGGTGTACGGCCAATGTGCTCTATCGGCTGCGGGTTGAAAACGAAGACGGGATCCCCGCGGAGGGGCCTGCACTGATTGTCGCGAACCACGTCAGCTTCGTCGACTGGCTGCTGATCGCTGCGGCCTCGCCGCGCCCGGTCCGTCTCGTCATGGACGCGGAGTACTCGCGGTTGCCGCTGATCCGATTCTTCTTCCGTGACGCCAAGGTGATACCCATCGCCGCGGCTAGCCAAGATCCCGAGCTCCTCGAGCGGGCCTATGACCGCATCGCTGAGGAACTCGCAGAGGGCGAGCTGGTATGCATCTTCCCGGAGGGAGGAATCTCACGGGACGGCAAGCTAGCACCCTTCCGCCACGGCATCGAGCACATCGTCGAGCGGAGTCCTGTAGCGGTGGTACCGGTGGCCCTGGTGGGTCTGTGGGGGAGCTTCTTCAGCCGCAAGGGCGGCCGCGCCATGAGCCGGCCGTTCCGCCGCTTCTGGTCACGGGTGACGGTGCGAGTGGGGGAGGCGATGCCGCCGGAGGCGGTCACCGCGCAGGCGGTCGCGGAGCGAGTCGCCGAGCTGGGAGGGTGGGACGTGCCGGAGGCGTACGAGCCGCCCGAAGAGAATTCGGAATTCGGAATTCGGAATTCGGAATTACCATCCACCCACCCCCAGCAATGAAAAACCCCCGCCGGGTGGGCGGGGGAACTAAAAACTCAAAACTAAAAACTCAAAACTCTAAGTTGTCACCACATCTTGATTGCGACCCGCACTCCATCGTCGGTTGCCACCGTGACCAGATCGCCGTTCTCCGCGGCGTGCAGCACGTCGAAGATCATCTGCGGGTCGACGGTCTCCCAATCCCATTTCTCGAGGGCTGCAAGTACGCCGTCGATGGGGATGTTGCACCTCACCACGGCGTCGTCAGCATCGACCGAAATCCGTAGGGTGTCGCCGTCCTTGAAGATATCGACGTTCGCGTCCTCGGTTCGCACCTTGACCAAGTGCATGTCGGGGGACTCGAGAAGCGCGGCGACGGTCGCCAGGACCAGCTTTTTCTGGGCCTTCACCTCGGGCGGGATCACCGCCTCCTCGAGGAGCTCGTCAGGAATGAAGCCGGCGGCAATGTCGGCCACCACGAGCGGGAACGGCACCTTGATGTGGATGGGCGTGTCCTCTTCTACGACGTGGATGTCCACCACCATCCAATCCATCATGAGGGTCGCGGTGAGCAGCCCCGCCGTACCGGCGAGGAGCACCGCGCCCAGGGTCGACATGCCGCGTTGACCGTTCATTACTCGATCCAGACGCGGACGTTCGCATCGTTGGACGTGACCTTCACGAGCTCGCCGTCGGGAAGCTCGTCAAGGCTCTCAAGCAGCGCGGCGACATTGAGGGTGTTCTCCTCGCCGAAGCTCAGGGCGTCCATCAACTCCAGCGGTACGGTGACCTCGACCTTGGCCATCTCGTCGTCCTTCTGGTTGACGGTGATGAAGAGAGTGCCGTCTTTCTTGTGGACGTTGACATCGGCCTCGTCCGACGTCACGGTCACAAACTTTCCGTCTGGCGCATCTTTGACCGCCTTCATGATCTCCGGGAAGTTGATGTCCATGTCCTCGTCGAGATTGAGGTCCACGTGCCCACCGTGGAAGTTCTCCACGTCCACGTTGCGGAGCACGGTGAGCACCAGGTTGAGGGGCAGGTGCACCTCGACGTTGGTGTTGGTCGAGTTCTCGGTGACGTGGACGTTGATCCAACGGGTCTCGTCTCCGGCGAATGCCGTCGGCGCTGCCAACAACGCTGCGAGTGCGACCAGGGCCAGTACCTTGCGTTTCATGTGCTACCTCCGTTATGTCTCTATGACGATTGATCTGTGGAATCGTTAACAACCGTTCACAAAGATCAAAACGGCGGCGGCGGGAAAAGGTTCACAGGCAATTCGTAGTTCGGCGGCCGAACCACGAATTGCAGCGCCGGCTTCGCCGGCGATGGCAGAGTGCCGCCGGCCATGGAGGAAGATCGGCGGAAAATTCGAAATTCGAAATTCGAAATTCGAAATTCAGCCCTTCGGCATCACAATCCACAGAATGAGATAGACCAGGATGCCGGGGAAGGCGACCGATAGGATCGAGACGACCACATACAGCACCCGGACTGTGATCGGGCTCCAGCCGAGCCACTCGGCGATGCCTCCGCAGACGCCGGCGATGATGCTGTTCGATGACGAACGATGGAGCTTGGATCGGTCTTCGGTCATGACGCCTCCCCTGGGTCGAAAAATCGCTGCCTTACCGAAGCGTACGCCGCCGCAAGCTCTATATTCCACCGCGGATGTCCGCTGTGGCGGGGCACACTAGTGGAACCGGCTGAGAGCCACGCACGGTGCCGCGAAGAACATCGAGGCGAGCAACCGGGACTCCGATTCTGACATCCTGAGAGACCACCAGAGTCGAAGCGGCGTCGGGCTGGAGGAGATTGGGAACCTCCGAGCCGATGACCATGACCCCGGGCACGTTCAACACGTTCTGAACCGCCTTCAGTGTCGACAGGAGCCTTGTGCGAAAATCCACCGACCGAGTATAGCGATCCGGTGGAGGGGTCGCCATTGACACCGACCGCGTCACCCCAGTGCACCCCGCCACAATTGGATTCTATTCGATCACCGATTCGGTCCGAGGTTGGTGGTGGCGACCGGTCACCACCTGAAGGTCCAGCGTAGCTTGACCACCAGTTGATCGTTGATCGGTCGCAGCGTGAAACTCTTAAAGGTGTCAGGCACCGACTCCCGTATTTGGGAATAACCGCGCCTCTTCAACATGGGTGCCACCCATCCATCGTACGGGGATCATCTGACAGGCACCGGAACTACTGCACCGACGTCGACCACGCCTTGGTATCGCTGCTCTCAAAACCGTCGGAGAAGATCCAGTCCGGGTGAAGGGTCTGCCAATCGTCACACTCGGTCTGGGCCAGCGCCGGTACGGGCACGGCCACCGCCAGAAGCACCAACGGAAGTGCGATTCTCCACCGCGATCGGAACCGCAACACGGCTATGGGGTCCATGCATACCACTCTTTCATCGTCCATCGTCGTCGCCTCGGTGGCGGTGCCGTGTGTCACAAAGGGAAGGGTGGCAACTTTCCGACCTCAGCTCTGGAGCTCCTTGATGAGCACAGCGACCACCTCGTCGGCGGTTTCGGGCTCGAGTTGAATGCTGCCCGACCCGCGGAGTCCTCCGCCGCCGAAACGGGCCGAAAGATCGCCGACGTCGGTGGTGCAGCCACGGTCGAAGATGGAGTGCCCTATCACCGCGATCACGGTCTCGTGCCGCGGCCCCCAGTGGAGGCGAAGTGAAACGTTGGCCTCCGGGAAGACGGCATAAACCAGGAAGCGGTTGCCGACGGGAACCTCGTCGAGGGACCGAAAGTCGGTTACGACCACGTTGTCCTCGAGGCGACTGTAGGTTTCGAGAGCTTCCCTGAAGGCCTCCTGCTGGCGGGTCATCTGGCGGCACCGCTTGGCGACCGCCGGGTGGGCGAGCACCTCGTCGATCGGCAGCGCCCTGCGAACCAGGTCAAACAGGGTCAGAAAGTAGTCCTGGAACTGGCCGATCCCGGTTCGGGCGTCGATGGTGAAGCCGAGCTGGATGTAATCCTGTGGTGTGATCACGTCACCGGGTCGTAGATTCGCCGAGTCGAATCGATCGGTTTCCCTGACCAGCTCCTCGAATTCGGGCATCGCCTCCGCACCGCCGTAGTACT
>JAIVTZ010000175.1:0-6876 GCA_049188105.1 Deltaproteobacteria bacterium
TGGCGATGGCCCAGTTTTCATCGGCACCCGCAGCGATCTTCTCCAATCCTGAGTCCGATGCTCGATACTGGATACTCGATACTCGATCCACGCACCTCCCCTTGACAGCAACAGAAGACGATCGACGCTCTTGTTGCATCGAGCATCGAGCATCGAGCATCGAGCATCGAGCATCGAGCATCGAGCATCCAGCATCGAGCATCGAGCATCCAGCATCGAGCATCCAGCATCCAGCATCGTGTCGCGGGCGGCCACCGCTGCTACAATCTCGGCATGAAACTCCAAACACGATCCATCATTGCCAACAGGGACGTCGAAGGTCCGCGTTCCATCGTCAGCATCAACCCCGCGACCGAGGAGGAGATCGCCACGGTCTCGGCCCTCGATCAGACCGGGGCCGGGGAAGCGGTCGAGGCCGCGAAGGAGGCCTTTCCGGAGTGGTCGCGCACCCCGGTGGAGGAGCGGCAGAAGATCCTCGCCCGCTGGCTCGAGATCATGCTCGACGAGGCCGAGGAGCTCTCGCGGCTGGTGTCCATGGAGGGCGGCAAGCCGGTCGGCGAGGCGCAGTTGGTGGACGTCTTTCCCGGGCTCGAGTCGCTTTCGTACTACTCGAAGCATCTCAAGGAGATGCTCGCCTTCCGGGCGGTGAAACCAAGTCAGGTTCTCTTTGCTCATTGGCGGGCGGGCTACCGTTTCGACCCATTGGGCGTCCTCGCGGTGATCACTCCGTGGAACTATCCGGTGACGATCCCGATGGGTGAGATCGTGCCGGCCGTCGGCGCCGGCAACACGGTGGTTTTCAAACCGGCCTCGGCAACGGTTCTCATCGGTCTCGCGCTCGGCGACATGGCGCGGCGCGCGGGAATGCCGCCCGGCGTGCTCAACACCGTCGCCCTGCCCGGCTCGGCGACGGACGCGCTCCTCGACCACCCGGACGTCGCCAAGGTGTTCTTCACTGGCTCGGTGCCGGTTGGGCGCCACGTCGCGCTGCGCTGTGCGGAGCGCATCGTCCCGGCGCAGCTCGAGCTCGGAGGCAAGGATGCCGCGGTGGTGGCGGCCGACGCCGATATCGAACGCACCGCGCGCGGCCTCGTGTGGGCGGCCTTCGTCAACAGCGGCCAGACGTGCGCCTCCGTCGAACGCGTCTATGTGGAGAGACCCGTGTTCGATCGCCTGCTGCAGCGAATCGTCGAGCTCACCGGCGAGATCCGGGTCGGCGACCCATCGCTGCCAGACACCGACATGGGCTCGATGACGACCAAGGGTCAGCGGGACATCGTCGCCCGCCAGGTGGAGGAGGCCCTCGATGCCGGTGCCCGCGCCCTCACCGGCGGCGAAGCGCCCAAGGGCCCCGGGTTTTTCTACCCGCCGACGGTGCTGGTGGATGTCACCGACGATATGGAGGTAATGCGCGAGGAGACCTTCGGGCCGGTGATGCCGGTGATTCCGGTGGACTCACTGGAAGAGGGGATACGGCGCGCCAACGACTCGAATTTCGGCCTCACAGCCTCGGGTTGGACGCGCTCGACGGCCACCGCCGATCGGCTTCAACGAGAGCTTGACGCCGGGACCGTGACCATCAACGAGCACCTGGTGACGGCCGCCGAGGTCACCGGTTCGTGGGGAGGCGTCCGCGATAGCGGTATCGGCCGCACGCATGGGCAGTTCGGCCTCCACAACATGGTCAACATCAAATACGTGATTCGCGACATGGGTGGCGACGAGGCGATGCCCTGGCACTACCCCTACGACGAGGACTTCGGGCAGTTCATGGGGGCGGCGATGCCGCTGATGTACGGCAAGGGGATGAACAAGTTCTCGGCCCTCCCCAAGCTAGCCATGACCCGCAGGTTCTGGAAGCGTGTCAGGAAATCCACCCTCGTGGCAAATTTGGACAAGCTCTTATGACAATCCCTATTTTCTTTTTTTTGCGTTGATTTCGCGCGCGCAATAGCGCGCGAGGAAGCAACGTGAAAAAAAGAACTACTCTGCCGGAATACCCTCAACAAGCAACACGCGATATCGCTCATGCGGATAGGGATGGATGCCCGGCATCGAGGCAAAGAGCCACCCCTCGTAATCGACCGCCCCGCCCTCCGAGATGAGGACCCGCACCGCGGGGTTGTTGGGGTCGGCCGAGCGGCTGGTGATGCCGCCCTCGTCCATCACGAAATCGGGAACGAACGCGTGGGCCGTCAGAGTGAGGCCGCTGTCGCCGAGCTCGACGGTGTCGCCGAGGGGGATGTCGAGGACCTGGGCGTCTCCGGTCTCAAACTCCACGACCTGGACGCGGATGCCTTTCCAGGCGGCCGCGATCTCGGGTGCAACGGTGATCTCGGTGTTGAGCGGGCTGCCCATGGTACCGCCCATGGCCTCTGTCATGGCAGTCGAGTGGACCTCGTCGTCCGGTGCCGCGTTGCCGGTGGTCTCGGGTTGTGCCCCACATGCGGCGACGGCCAGTATGAGTACGAGGGTTGGGAAGGTTGAAGTGCGCATCGTCGTATCTCCTTCGGCGGCGAAGTATAGCTCGGATTCGGAATTTCGAATTTCGGATTTCGAATTTCGAATTTGCATCAACACACCCGAGAAAGCCCATTGCATCTTGCATCTTGAATCCAGCATCGAGCATCCAGCATCCGGCCTCCCTGCGCCCTGAACCCTGTACCCTGTACCCTGTTACCCTGCGCCCTGCTAGCATTGGCGGACCGCGCCGTGCAGGAGGGCTGGATGGATCTTTTCTTCGAGTGGGTGAGTGAGACGATCTTCACAATCAGCAACCTCATCTGGGGTTGGCCCGAGCAGATGCCGCTGCTGGTGGTTCTTCTGGTCGGGACCGGGCTGATCACGACCTTGCGCCTCGGCTGGATCCAGATTCGCTACTTCCGCCACGGTCTGCGGGTGATCCGCGGAGAGTACGACGACCCCGAGCACGAGGGCGACCTCTCCCACTTCCAGGCTCTCACCACCGCCCTGTCGGCCACCGTCGGCATCGGCAACATCGCCGGCGTCGCCACCGCCATCCACTACGGAGGCCCGGGCGCCCTCTTCTGGATGTGGGTGACCGCGGTCTTCGGGATGGCGCTCAAGTACACCGAGTGCACGCTGTCCATGAAGTTCCGCACCATCCTTCCCGGGGGTTCGGCAGCGGGTGGGCCCATGTACTCGATCGAGCGCGGTCTCGGCCGCAAGTGGAAACCGCTGGCCGTCGCATTTGCGTGTTTTACCGTCATCTCATCTTTCGGGTCGGGCAACGCCGTGCAGTCGTTCACAGTCGCCGACCAGTTCCGCCAGGACCTCGGGATCGATACCCGGATTACCGGCTTCGTGTTGGCGACCCTCGTGGCGCTCGTGATCCTCGGCGGTATCCGCCGCATCGGTCGAGTAACCTCGAAGCTGGTGCCGTTCATGGCCGCGCTCTACGTGGGTACGAGCATGATCGTGCTCCTCCTCCACATCGACCAGGTACCGGCCACCCTGGCCCTGATCTTCGCGTCGGCGTTCACACCTGCGGCACAGATCGGCGGGTTTGCCGGCGGCACCTTCATTTTCATGCTCACCTGGGGCATCAAACGTGGGCTCTTCTCCAACGAGTCGGGGCAGGGATCGGCGCCCATCGCGCACGCGGCGGCCAAGACCGACGAGCCGATTCGCGAGGGCGTGGTGGCGATGCTCGGACCCTTCATCGACACCCTCCTCATCTGCACCATGACCGGGCTGGTGATCCTGATTTCCGGCGTCTGGAACGAAAAGCAGGAGCAACAACTCGTTGTCAACGAGCAGTCTGCCATCACGGCGATCCACGCAGGTGGAGTCGTCCAGATCAACGGCGACATCGATGAGGCCGACCTCGCCGTCGGGGCCCTCGTGGTGCGCGACGGTCATCCGGTCGAGTTCGCGCTGGTTCGAAATGACGCGCTGGTCGACGAGGCCGAGATACTGATCGCCGACGATCCAGTGCTGCTGCGAAATATGCGTCCTTTTTCGGGCCTGATCGTGCTCGAAGCCGAGGATGGGGGCAACCTGAACGACGGAGCGGTTCAGGCCGAGGATGGCGACCCGGCGGATGGCGTGCTGGTGATGCGGGGGCGGGCGATGCAGAACGGTTCGCCGCTCACCGCCTGGGCCTTCCGCGAGGGTCTCGGCAAGTTCGCATTTGGACAGGGCCACTTGCTGGTGACGATGGCGGTCTTCTTTTTCGGGCTCTCCACCGCCATCAGCTGGTCGTACTACGGCGACCGTTCGATCCTCTACCTGGCCGGCCCGCGCTGGGTCGTACCCTACCGGGTCGTCTTCTGCATAGCCAACTTCCTGGGCGCGGTCTACTCGCTGGAGCTGGTGTGGGCCTTCGGCGATTTGGCCCTGGGGTTGATGACGATTCCGAATCTGATCTCGATTCTCCTCCTCACCGGTCTCGTCAAGGGCTGGACCAAGGAGTACGTGGCCGAAGGCAAGCTCGAACCGCCGAAGTTTTAGCCCGCATATCTCACCAGCTTTCTGCTGCGGCCGGCGATGCATCGCACCCAGCGGTGTTTTCTCGCCTCGGGGTGCTCGACGTACTGCAAGTACGCGCTCCGCGCCCCTCGGGTTGAAAACCCCACTGGGCACGGCGCTTCGCCGGCCTCGCGACGAAACCCGGTGAGATATGCGGGCTAGGCTGAAAACATTCGGCAACTCAATCTCGACTCGAAGCGGGCTCCGGCCCGTTTCGAGCTGCCTCCGGTCTCGCGGATGGCAGGTTGAGACTTCAATCTCGCATTTTCCCAGGTGCTGAGAAATACCGCATTGTGTGGCTATCGGACAATCTTGGTCTGAATACGGTTTGAGAATGCGTCGGGCGCCCCCCCATTTTGGGTCGTCACGGGCGGCCGAAACTCGAATTCCTGCAAATGATTCGCATTCACAATGTGTATGGAATTTGAGAAACGAGAGAAATTTCGGCGATTTTATTGACAATCCCGAAACGTCCCTCGTAGGGTGGGGCGGTTAACAAGCCGGGTCGTTTTTTTTTGATGGCGATTTTATTTCAAAGGAGGCCATGATGGGTCGGAGGGATGACAGATTAGGTGTGCCCATCGGTTCCCCTCGAAAAGAGGGTGTGGACCGAAGGGACTTTGTCAAGGTCTGCGCGATGGCCGCTGCCGCCGTCGGTCTCCCCGCGAGCGCGGGGTTGAAGATGGCGGAGGCTGCCGCGGCAGGTCTCAAACCGTCGGTGATCTGGCTCCACTTCCAGGAGTGCACCGGGTGTACGGAGTCGCTGCTCCGCACCTCGCATCCTGGTCTGGCGGAGCTGATCCTCGACCTGGTGTCGCTGGACTACCACGAGACACTCTTCGCGGCGGCCGGCTACCAGATCGAGGAGGCGCTGGAGCAGGCGATGGCCGCGCATGAGGGAAAGTTTATCTGCGTGGTCGAGGGCGCCATTCCGACCAAGGACGACGGCATCTACTGCAAGATTGCCGGCCGAACCGCGATCGACATCCTGCACGAGGTCGGATCAAGGGCCGGGGCGGTCATCGCGATCGGCTCCTGCGCCTCGTGGGGCGGCATTCCATCCGCCGACCCGAATCCAACGGGTGCGGTCGGCGCACCGGAGATCCTCGAGGGCATCCCGGTGATCACGCTTCCGGGTTGTCCGGCAAACCCATACAACTTCCTCGGCACGGCGCTGCAGTACGCCACCTTCGGCACCCTGCCCGCGCTCGACGACAAGAATCGCCCGCTCTTCGCCTACGGGCGAACCATCCACGAGCACTGCCCGCGGCGTGCTCACTTCGACGCCGGAAGGTTCGTGCGGCAGTATGGCGACGAGGGCCACAAGCTCGGCTACTGCCTCTTCGCGATGGGCTGCAAGGGTCCGGAAACCCACGCCAACTGCTCGGTTGCAGATTTCGGTGAGATCCCGGGTTGCTGGCCGATCGGCATCGGCCATCCCTGCTTCGGTTGCACCGAGCAGGGGATCGCATTCCACAAACCGATGCACCAGGAGGCGGCGCTGCCGGAGAACGCGGTTCCGCCGATCTTCCCCGATCATCGCTCGAGCGCCAGCGCCGCAGCGGCCGGCGTCGCCGGTCTGATCGGTGGGGCGGTTGTCGGCGCCGGTTTGATGGCGTCGAAGAAGCTCGCCGAAGGAGGGAGCGAGGAGGGGTCGTCATGACCATGGATCGACGAACGCTGTTGAAAGGAGCCGCCGCGGCGGGCGCCGGCGCTGCGGTCTCGGCCGCGACAACGGCCGAAGCCTCGTCGGTGCGGCCCACCGCGCCGCCGGATGCGGTCGGGATGCTCTACGACGCAACCCGCTGCATTGGGTGCCAGGCGTGTGTGACGGCCTGCAAGACTGCCAACGACATGCCGGGCAATCTCTATGACCCGCCCAAGGACCTCGATGGGCAGACCAAGAACATCATCAAGCTTTATGAGGAGGACGGCGAGAAATCCTACATGAAGCAGCAGTGCATGCAATGCATCGACCCCGGTTGCGTGAATGCGTGCATGATCGGGGCCTTCAAGAAGCGCGAGTTCGGCATCATCACCTGGGATATCGACCGATGCATCGGCTGTCGCTACTGCCAGGTGGCGTGCCCGTACAATATTCCAAAGTTCCAATGGGACACTCCGGTTCCCAAGATCGTCAAGTGCGAGCTGTGCCTCCACATCATCATGGATCCGGAGACCGGAGGCCTGCGCGAAGGGGCGCTGCCCGGCTGTGTCCAGGCCTGTCCCAAGGAGGCGGTGATCTTCGGGAAGTATGAGGATCTACTGGCGGATGCCAGACAGCGGGTCGCCGATCATCCGGAGCGGTATTACCCGGCGGGTGAACCGCAGATCTTCGGCGACACCGAGGGTGGCGGTACGCAAGTCCTCTATCTGGCCGGTGTT
>JAIVTZ010000176.1:0-6851 GCA_049188105.1 Deltaproteobacteria bacterium
CGTTCTGGTGTCGCTCGACGCCGTAGCCCGGGTCGAGGAGGGCGTAGGACCGCGCCAGTTGAATCACTTCGATCGAGTGCCCTCGTTCACGCTCACGGCGGCCTTGCAGCCCGGGTTCACGCTTGGCCAGGCGATCGATTCGCTGGACGCTGCGGCCGCGGAAGTGCTCCCCCCGGGGAGCACGACGGCACTGGCGGGTGAATCTCGAGAGCTCGAGGAAAGCGGCAACGCGCTCTACTTCGCGTTCGCGCTGGCGCTGATCGTGGTCTACATGGTCCTGGCGGCGCAGTTCGAGTCCCTGGTGCATCCGTTGACGGTGCTGCTCGCCGTTCCGCTCGCCATAACCGGAGCACTCCTGACGCTCCTCCTGGCGGGCTCGACCCTCAACCTGTTCAGCCAGATCGGCATGATCCTGCTCATCGGGATCGTTACCAAGAACTCGATCCTGCTCGTCGAATACGCCAATCAGCTCAAGGCCCGGGGCATGGACAGCGTCGAGGCGATGCTGGAGGCCGCCCGCATTCGCCTCCGGCCGATCCTCATGACATCGGTCGCCACGATCTTCGCGCTCCTTCCGATCGCGTTGGGCCTCGGCGCCGGGGCGGCCAGCCGGAGACCGTTGGGTTACGCGGTGGTAGGCGGTCTGCTGTTTTCTACCGCACTTACCCTGTTCCTGGTGCCGTCGGTGTACACTCTGTTCGACGCTCTGGGAGACCGGCGGCGCAGGAAGAAGGCGCTGGAATCGCTGGATTCCTTGAGTGCCGTGGAGGTGGAGGCGTGATGAAAGGCTGGACGCGAGCAGCGGCGCTCGTCGCCTGTCTGCTGATCGCCGTGTCATGGGCCGATCCCGTGTTCGGCCAGCTCGCGACTCCGACGCCCGGGGTGCCCGGAGACGGGGTTCTCCTCGAGTCGAGGAATCTGCCGGCGGCGGTCGCAGCGGATCAGGAAACGCCGGACTCTATTCTTCTGGTCACTCTTCCGGAGGCGCTCCGCAGAGCGGCCGGCGTCGACCCGAACTACGTCGCGGCCCTTCGCCAGGTGGGCGACGCCGACTGGGTGCGCCGAAAGGCCTGGTCGGCCTTCCTCCTCCCCAGCATCGAGTTCCGATGGTCGTTGAACCGATTCTCGTCCGAGCAATTCAACATCGGCACCGGTGAGCTCACGGATAAGCTGACGATGGCGACTCTCGGCGCCAGCTACGACCTGTTCCGTGGCGGCGCCAAGATCTACGACATGCAGGGCTCGGCGGCCGAGGTGGACGGAGCCAGGGCCGGCGAGCTGGAGGCCCGTTTCCTGACGGCGCTCGGTACCGAGGCGGACTACTACGACGTGGTCGCCCAGACGGAGTTGCTGCGCGTCGCGACGGAGAGGACTCGACGGGCGGAGCAACAATTTGCGGTTGCGCGAGCTCGCGTGATCTCGGGCGCGGCCGTTCAGACGGACTCTCTCCAATTGCTGCTCGAGCTCACCCGGGCGCAGGTGGAGCTGCTCCAGCAGGAGTCGGTGCTCGCCGTGGCTCGCTTCCAACTCGGCCGCCGAATCGGTCACACGGGACCCGTGGACGCGGTCCCCCTGGATACGATTCCGGCGGGCGAGCTTCCGATCACGGAGGCCGAGGCGTTCCAGGAGGCACTCTCCTCGAGCCCCCGTGTGGGAGTGGTGCAGGCCGACGCGCGGGTGGCGGAAGCGGCCTTCAAGGCGGAGAGAAGCAGCTACCTCCCGACTCTCAGCCTGTTCGGCCAATGGGCGGGCTTCGACGAGGAGATCATTCCGCACGCGACGACGAGGACCACATACGGCCTCTCGCTGAGCTTCCCGATCTGGGACGGCGCGAACCGCGAGCTGCGCGTCTACCGCGCCAACACTCGCCGCCAGGTAGCCGAGGTCGCGCGCGCGGACGCGGAGAGAGAGGTCGGACGCAATATTGTGGCGGCCTATCAGGCGTACGAGGCGGCGCGGGCGAGCGCGGCGTTGGCAGCCCGGGCGGTCGTCGTGGCGCGCGAGAATCTGCGAGTGCAGGAAGAGCGGTACCAGGCGGGTGCCACGGCGATCCTCGATCTGGTCGTCGCCCAGGTGAACCAGACGGAAGCCGAAGCGGGACTGGTGCAGTCACGCTTCACAACACGGCTCGCCCTGGCTGGCGTGGAAGCCATCCTGGGTCGCCGGCTGTTCGACAAATGAGGGGTTCGAGATCTGTGATGGCTGGATCAAAGAGACGGTACGGAGTCAGCCGTGTGGCAGTGCTGGTCGTGCTCTGGCTGGCGGCCGGGGCATGCTCTGGCGGCGACGCGAGCGATGGAGGAGCCTCGCAGGGAGGCGGACCGGGAGGAGGCCCCGGCGGAGCACCGCAGGGACTGCTCGTGGACGTCGTCGCAGCCCGCCTGGACACGGTCGTGGACGCGATCGGCGCGACGGGCCAGATCGAAGCGGTCCAGGCGATCGAGCTGCGAGCGGAGGTGTCGGGCCGCCTCAACCGGATCCTCGTCAGGGAAGGAGCCGAAGTACGCGCCGGTACGCCGCTGTTCAAGGTGGACGACGCCGAGCTGCGATCCCAGGTCGCGAGTTTGCAGGCCGACCGGGATCTGGCGGAACAGGCCCTGGCGCGCACGCGCGAACTGATCGCCCGAGACGCCTCGTCGGAAGCCGATCTCGAGCGCGCCGAGGATTGGGCACTCGCTGGTCTGGCCGCTCGCCGGGCAGTCGGCGGCCAGCTTTCCGATCGTCATCGACTCCATCGTCCCGGCCTCCTGCACACATCATAAAGCCCGTATCGAGGTACGGAGGCAAGCTCTGAGGAGTTGTCAATTGGCCCTTGTGTGAGGTTCAGTCCCCGTTGCCCCGCTGTCGCTCGGCCAGCGTTTCCCGCAGGAGGTCAAGCACCGCCCGGTCCTTGGGGCGGTCGGCGGCCTCTTTTGTGGCGATCAGCGTTTCGAGGTCGAGGACCATGATTTCCACACCGCGCACTGTGTGGGTTCGCGATCGTGACAGGAGATCTGGGTACGCGAGTGCATTACCGACCGACCCCATCACGTCGAGGCGCCCGTGGCGTGTTCTCAGGAGATGGTGGCCACCTCCTCGAAGCCGCTCGGCGGTGGGGCGAATCGTCCGTCCGCCGGGGTCTATGTAGACGGCGCTGAGCTCTTCGAGAACACCCGCCAAACGATCGATGTTCGTTTCGTCGAGAGAGTACACGACGTCGAGATCGAAGGTCGAGACGGGCGCACCATCGAGCACAGCAGCGACGCCGCCGACCACGATGAAGGCCACATTCCCCTCGACCAGCGATGTGAGTAGCTCATAGAAGCGGACAGGTTTCCGATCCTCAACCATGTCGAGGGGTCCAGAATGTGTCGACGAAATCCTGGAGTGCCGCGAGACGGTCCTCGGGGGACAGAGAAAGGGCCCAGCGGATCTGCTCGAGGTCGCCAAAAGACAGGGCTCTCTCCGCCTCAGTCGGCTCGTGCGGCTCGGAATCCCGGGCTTCTGTGCCGGCCTTTTCGCCTGGTTCGTTCATCACCGCCAGTTTATCAGCGACGCTCCGCGAACCACGGGTAGATGGCCGGCAGCACGAGCAGGGTGAGGACCGTCGAGGTTGCGAGGCCTCCGATGACGACCGTTGCCAGCGGCCGCTGGACCTCGCTGCCGGTGCCCGAGGACAGGAGCAGCGGGATCAGGCCGAGGGCGGTGGTGAGGGCGGTCATCAGCACCGGCCGCAGCCGCAGCATGGCGCCGCGGACCGAGGCCTCGACGACCGGCACCCCCTCCCGTACCAGCTGGTTCAGGCAGGTGACGAGCACCATCCCGTTTTCGAGCGCGATCCCGAAGAGGGCGATGAACCCGACCGAGGCCGGGACCGAGAGATTCTGGCCCGAGATCCAAAGCGCGACGGCGCCGCCGACGAGGGCGAGCGGGATGTTGAGCAGGATCAACGCCGAGGAGCGCAGCGAGTTGAAGCTCGAGTAGAGGAGGATGAAGATCAACAGCAGGGTGATCGGCACCACCAATGCGAGCCGGCGGTTGGCCTCCTGCTGGAGGCGGAACTGACCGCCCCACGTCACCAGGTAGCCGGGCGGCAGATCGACCTCACGCTCGATGGCCCGCTGACCCTCGGCGACGAAGCTGCCGATGTCGCGATCGACGACGTTGCATTGGATGGTGATGAAACGCTGTCCGTTCTCGCGCGTAATCTGGCGGGATCCGACGATCTCGCGCATGCTGACCAGCTGCGACAGCGGAATGTTGTAGCCGTCCGGCGTGGGCACGAGGATGGCGGCGATCGCCTCGGGCGTGCCGCGGTAGCGCTCGGGATAGCGGACGAGGATGTCGAACCTCCGCACGCCCTCGAAGACCTGGCCGGCGATCTCACCGCCGACGGCGGCGCGGATCACCGACTGCACATCGTCGACGTTGACCCCGTAACGGGCGATGGCCTCGCGGTCGACGTCGATCAGGAGCTGCGGCGTACCGGTGGCCTGGTCGACCTGGACATCGGCCGCTCCCCGCACTCGTCCGATGACCTCCGCGATCTCGTCGGCCTTTTCCGTGAGCACGTCGAGGTCCTCGCCGAAGAGCTTGATGGCCAGCTCGGCGCGCACACCCTCCAACAGCTCGTCCACCGCCATCGCGATCGGCTGTGAAAAGTTAGTGAGCACTCCGGGGATGTCGCCGACCTGTGCTCGGATGGCGGCCTCGAGCTCCTCCTGGGAGTCGAAGCGCCACTGGTCGCGCGGTTTCAGCAGCAGGAACATCTCGCCACTGTTCACCGGGTCGGTGTGGGCGCCGATCTCACCGCGGCCTATGCGGGTGACCACGCCCTCTATCTCGGGGACCTCCATCAGACGCCGTTCGACCCGGGTGACGACCCGGGTGCTCTCGGTGAGCGCAATCGACGGCGCCATGGTGAGGCGGAGGATGAGCGTCCCCTCCTGCAGGGTTGGGGTGAACTCGGAGCCGAGCCGCGGCACGACAATCCCGCCGAGGAGCAGGAGAACCAGAGCCAGGACGACCGCCGCCCTCCGGTGGCCGACGAAGAACTCGACCAACGGGCGGTAGGGTCGTTGGAGCGCGCCCACGATGCGGTCGCCGGCGCTTTTTTTCCCGGGCGCCGGACGGCGCATGAGCAGGAAGGCGAGGATCGGCGCCGCCAACATGGTGTAGACCAGCGAGCCGAACATCGCCAGGGCGACCGTGTAGGCCAACGGCCGGAACGTCTTTCCTTCGACCCCCTGGAGGGTGAACAGCGGCAGGAAGACGATGACGATGATGATGATCGCGAAGAAGATCGGGCGCGCGACCTCGGCCGCGGCACGGGCCACGACCTCGAGGCGCCCGTCCTCGGGCCGCGCCTCGCGCAGCATGCGATCGATGTTCTCGACCACCACGATGGTGCCGTCGACCATCATCCCGATCGCGATCGCCAGCCCGCCGAAGGACATCAGATTGGCCGAGATTCCGAAGACCCGCATGCCGATCATGGCGAAGAGCACCGAGAACGGGATCGCCGTCGCGACCACGATGCTCGGACGGACCCCGCCCATGAACGCCAGCAACACCAGCACCACCAGGCCGATGCCGAGCATCAGTGCGTGGGTCACGGTGCGGACGCAGGCCTCGACGAGGCTCTTCTGCTCGTAGTAGGGCACGATCCGGATGCCTTCGGGGAGGATGGTGTTGATCTCCTCGAGTCGCTTCTCGACGGCGCCGATGACGGTCGAGGAGTTGGCGCCGAAGAGCTTGACCACCTGGGCGGAAACGACCTCGCCGATGCCGTTTCTGGTTTGCACGCCGCGGCGAATCGCGCCGCCGACCTGGACGTTCGCCAGCTCTCCGACGAACACCGGAGTTCCGTCGACGGTCTTGACGACGATCCGTTCGAGATCGGGGATGCCGGTGGCGAGACCCACCGAACGCACGACGAGCTCCTCTGCATTGCGTTCGATGAACTGGGCGCCGACGTTGAGGTTGTTGGCGCGGATCGCATCCAGGACCTCCGGCAGGGTCACGTCGTATCGCAACAGAGCGTCCGGCTGCACCACGACCTGGAACTGCTTCTCCCAGCCCCCGATCCCGAGGACCTCGGTGACGCCGGGAACGGTCTGGAGGTGGAACTTGATCAGCCAGTCCTGGATCGTGCGCAGCTCCTCGAGCGAGTACGTTCCGGTGGAGTCCTCGAGGTAGTAGAAAAGGACCAGACCCATTCCGGTCGAGATCGGCCCCATCTGCGGATCACCGAAGCCCGCGGGGATCTCCTCGCGCGCCTCCTGCAGGCGCTCGCCTACGAGCTGGCGGGCGAAGTAGATATCGACGTCATCCTCGAAGTAGACGTTGACCACGGAGAGGCCGAAGTTGGAAACCGAACGGATGTGGTCGATGCCGGGCAGCCCGGTCATGGCGATCTCGACCGGGAAGGTGACGTACTTCTCGATCTCCTCGGGCGCCAGCCCCTCGGTCAGGGTGAAGACCTGGACCAGGTTGGGGGACACGTCCGGGAACGCGTCGATGGGAAGCTGCTTGTAGCTGACAAGACCGGCGGCCATGATCAGCACCGTCAGGACCAGAACCAACAAGCGGTTCGTCAGAATGAAGCGAGTGAGTCGTTCGATCATGTCAGTGCCCATGGCCGTCGCCGAAGGCGTCCTTACCGAGCTCGGCCTTGAGCGAGAACGCGCCTTTGGCGACGTACCGCTCGCCGGGCTCGAGGCCAGCGAGGATCTCGACGAAACCGTGGCTTCGGCGGCCGGTGTGAACCGGACGTGGCTCGAAGCCCGCTGGTGTCTGTACGAAGATCACCGACTCGTCGTCACCGATAGGGATGACCGCGGAGGTCGGGACCCGGATCGCGACCTCGACCT
>JAIVTZ010000177.1:0-6838 GCA_049188105.1 Deltaproteobacteria bacterium
CACCTTGAGCAGACCCTGTTGCGCGAGCTGCTCCACCTGGAGCCGGTACTTGGGCAGGAGGCCGGCGTGGTGGACGCCGATGCCGAAGCCGAGGAAGCGCTTGAACTCCTTGCCGTAGGGGGTGTCGAAGCGGGCATCGCCGACGGCGGCCCGGATGGCGGCCTTCTCCTCCTTGGTGGTCAGCTTCATGCTGGTCAGCTTCTGCGCCATCTCGGCGCAATCACGCTGGGTGAAATTGACCAGGTAGATCGGCGCCTTGTCGGCTTCCATGAGCTCCTCGATGGTCTCGTGGAGGGGTGTTTCGCGATAGCTGAAGTCGAGCGGTACGGGTCGCTCGTCGGAATGAACCAGCGCCGCGGCACAACCGGTTCGTTTCTCAATGTGCTCCATGATGGCGCTCATGTCGCCGAGGGTGGCGGACATCAAGAGAAAGCGGGTGTGGGGAAGAGTGATGAGCGGCACCTGCCACGCCCAGCCGCGGTCGCGGTCGGCATAGTAGTGGAACTCGTCCATCACCACGTACGGCGCATCGAGGTCCTCGCCCTTGCGAAGCGCGAGGTTGGCCAGCACCTCGGCAGTGCAGCAGATCACCGAGGCGTCGGGGTTGATGCTGGCGTCGCCGGTCAGCATGCCCACGTTGTCGGCGCCGAGCTCGGTGCAGAGGGCGAAGAACTTCTCGCTCGCCAGGGCCTTGATCGGGGAGGTGTAGAAGCTCCGCCTTCCCTCGCACAGACCACGGAAGTGGAGACCGAGGGCGACGAGGCTTTTCCCCGACCCGGTGGGCGTGTCGAGAATGACGTGGCGGTCGGCCATCAGCTCGAGCAACGCCTCCTCCTGGGCGGGGTAGAGCTCGAAACCGGTGTCCGTCACCCACTCCAAGAAGAGGTCGAGGATCCGGTCGGGGTCTTCGATGCCGCCGACCGGAACCCGCGAACCTAGATTGGCGATCGAGGCGACCATTCGTCAGCTAGTCATGTCTGAAAGACGGACATCCACGATCTGTCGCGCTTCCTCGATGATGCCGTCGATGAGCTCACGGACGGTCGGGACGTCGTGGACCAGACCGACCGACTGGCCGGCCGCCATCAGCCCGACATCGGTCTCGCCGTCCTTGAGCACCCGGAGGCCGTTCTTGCCGGTCACCAGCGGCGCCAGCTCGGCGATGGTGGCCCCCTTAGCCTCCATCTCGACGACCTTCTCGGCGACCTCGTTGCGGAGGACCCGCTCAGTATTGCGGAGCGAGCGCATCACGTACATTGTGTCGGTCTCGGAGGAGTCGACCAGCCACTGCTTGACGTTGTCATGGGCGGGCGCCTCCTGAGTCGCGACAAACCGGGTCCCCATGTTCATGGCGTCAGCCCCGAGGGCGAGCGCCGCGACCAAACCGCGGCCGTCGGCGAAACCGCCGGAGGCGATCACCGGGATCGAGATCGCGTCGACCGTGACCGGAATCAGGACCAGCGAGCTGATGTCGTCCTCGCCCGGGTGGCCGGCGCACTCGCAGCCGTCGATCGAAACGTAGTCGCAGCCGATCGCTTCCGCCTTGCGGGCGAAGCGCACCGAGGTGCACTTGTGGATGACCTTCGCCCCGCCCGCCTTGATCCGGTCCATAAACTGTTCGGGGTTGCGGCCGGCGGTCTCGACGATGCCGATTCCCTCATCGACGATGACGTCGATGAGACTGCCGTAGTCCTTTGGAATCAGGGTCGGCAGAAAGGTCAGGTTGACTCCAAAGGGCCGGTCGGTGAGCGCGCGGGTGCGGGCGATGGCGTCGGCGAGGCCCGCCGCGGTCTCGAAGGTGAGGGCGGTCAGGATGCCCAGCCCGCCCGCCTCGGACACCGCCGCCACCAACTCGGGCTGCGAGACCCACATCATTCCGCCCTGGATGATCGGATGCTCGATTCCGAAGTCTTCGGTCACCTTCGTCTTGAAAACCTGTGTCATGGTGCTCCCTCGACGAGCTCAGTCTCGCTCAGCGTAGAAAGTACCACGGTGGTGTTGACGGGACGCGATCGAACCGAGCCGAGTGGCTACGGTGGGTTCCCCATGCCCGTCTCCGTCTCCGTGCCCGCAGGGCGCGAGTAACTCAAAACTCAAAACTGAAAACTGAAAACTGAAAACTCAAAACTGAAAACTCAAAACTCTCCTTGGGGGTGGGCGGGTGGTAATTGAGAATTGAGAATTGAGAATTGAGAACTCAGTTCAAGTAATACTGCTGCAACATGTCCAGTAGGACCGCCTCGCGCTCGTCGGGAAGGACCGATTCGTCCTCCTCGATCTGGGCGCGAAAGCCCGCGATGATTCGGGGGTCGACCATCTGCAGCACATCCTCGGGCCGAGCCACACCTCCCTGTCGGCGCAGGGCGGACGCGGTGCTGGATGAAATTCCGTCCACATTGACGAACCATGCGCGCTCGACCTTCCCGGGCTCGATGCGGGCCCCCGTCAGATTCGCACCCGTGAGGTTGACGTCGTTCATGCTCTTCACTCCGGTGAAGTCCGAGCTCACCGCCGAGGCCAGCGTGAAGTCGGCGCCGTCGAACCGAGCTTCGGGAAAGCTCGAGTCGAAGAGATTGGCCTGGGCGAGATCGGCGTCGGCGAAATTGGCGAGCCGGAGGCCATCGAGGCGGGTCAGCGACACATCGACCATGATCGCTTCCGAGAAGTCGGGCGCCTCGCCGTGGATCCCAGTGAGGATGGCGCTGGAGAGAATCGCGCGGCTGAATGTCACTCTGGTGACATCGGCATCTTTGAGATTCGATCTCGGCATCTCGGCGAGCCAGAATCTCGCATCCTGAAGGTTGCAGTTGGAGAAGTTCGTCGCGGTCAGCTCCGCCCCCGAGAAGTCGGCCGAACGGAGATCAAGCCCGGAGAGATCCCTCTGCGAGAGGTTGAAGGTCAGAAAACTCGAGTTTTGGCGAAGGGCGTTGTAATTCGTAACGTCCTCGTTCCGGAGCAGAGTCATAGCGTATTCCATGTGGTGGGAATAGAGCATAGCCATGTACCGGGTCGCGAGATAGTGGCTGATCTCGAGCGGAACGCGGTCCTCCATTGCCAACATGGCTACGGCGAGCTCCTCCTCCATGAGAGCCGCGATCTCCTCGAGCTGGCGGTTGTGAAGGCTTCGCTTCCAGTGCGAAACGTGCATCAGACCGTTGATCTGGTTGTAGGCCATCGATCCGACGACGGTCGCCGCGATGCCGAGGATGAAGCCGAATACGATCCCTTCCCACCGCGAGAATCGTTCGCTGAAATTCATCACAGCCCTCCTCGGCTCGATGGTAGCAGGCTGCTGGACATTAGATCGTTGGAACGTTGAACGTTTGGGGGTGCCGGGTACACAATCGCACAATAATGGTATGTAACATGACCTGGTTGCTACGCGCACCAGTAGGCGAATCAACGCATGAGCTGGTCTTTTAGCGAATGAACGGGTGAGGCGCCAAATGAGCCCCCAAGCCCCACGCCCCAAGCCTCAAGCCTTTTCTTGCCCGGCGCAGCCGGGCAAGAAAAAACCGGGCCTGGCGGCCCGGAAAGATAAGGGGAATTGTACTGGTCACGGGAAGCCGGAGCTTCCAGCGACGTTGAATTGAACGTCCGCCGCTGCGTTGGCCTCCTCGCTTAGCGCGAGGGCTACCGCACCAGCGGAGCGTCGATGACCCTATCGCGTATGGGCGAGTAAATCAACTCTTGCCCGCCGCAGCCAGGTGAGCCTCGAGATAGACGAAATCCGGGGTCAACTTGCCGCCATGAACGATCACTGCGCCCAGGAGCTCCGGAGGCAGGTCAAGATCCGAAAATGGGACGTTGAAGTCGGCCCGTGCGAGCGCCGGCAGGAGAGGGGCGAGCGCATCCGAGAACTCCTCCGACGCCTCGCGGGGCAGCTCTGCCGGCAGGATGTCGACGGCCAGCACCACCGGACCGTTCCCTTCGAAACCGGATTCGATGGTGCCGGTCTGCGGCTGATACACATAGACGGGGTCGGACGGGTCGGTGCACTTGAGGGTGCACTCGATGGCGCCCTCCACATCGCAACCGAGGTCGCCGATCACCCTGAGCCGAGGCCGGGAACCGGAGGCATACAGGGTGTGGAGCTGTCTCTTGGTCACGAGCCGAGGGTAGCGTTCGTCCCAGTAGGTGCAGTTCATGAGCACGGTCAGGTGGGGGAGATACTGCTCGAAGGATGGCACGTATCCTTCAGGGTGGTCGTAGTAATCCTGGAGATTGAAGGTGCCGTCCGCGAGTTTGGGCTCGACGAGGTGCTCTTCACGGAACGTGGTCTGGTAGATGCAGCGCGGTGACGGTTCGTCAAGGATCGATCCGAGGTCTGCAGGGGCGATGGCACGGGTGGGCAGCTCGGCCAGGATCTCGCGCACCCCGCCCGCCACATTTCCGTAGCCGGCGATGCCCAGGATCATGGGAAGGAGCGAATCCGGTAGACCGTCCGAGGCGATCCGCTCGCCGGCGGCACGGATGGCGAGCTTGGCCTCGTGCAGGCTATCGTAGGAGTGAGCCGGTTCGATGTCGGCCAGAGGGGTGGTGAATCCCTCGGATTCCAGACGGCGGCCCAATGCCCACAGGGTGTCGATCATCCCCGCCACGCCGGCGAAGCGGCCGAAGAAGATGAGCCTCTTCCCGGACTCGTCGCAGATCTTTTCGTAGTCGATGAGCGTGCATCGGAGATCGAGCATCTTCTGCAGCATCGGCATGTTATAGGGCTGACCCTTGATGACGTGGGAAAAAAAGACGTAGGCCGTGTCGGGCAGAAAGAGCTCCGGGGGAATCTCCTTGACTCCGAGGACGACCGCCGAGTCGCCAAGGTCCTCGGACATCTCGGCGCCGGCCCGGACATACTCCTTGTCGCGGAATACCCGCCTCGCGGACGGTTGCACCAGGATATCGAGATTGGCCTCCGTCACCAGTTTTCGCGCGAGATTCGGAGTCACCGGGGTCCGCCTCTCCCAGGGGCTCTTGGTCTCGCGCCGTACCGCAACCCTTCCCGCCATCTGGCACCTCCGGCGCGAGGGTACCTCTGAACGGGGTGTGGGACAAGGTGCGCGCCGTCACACCGATCACTCGACAATCTCGCGCTGAGCCGGTAGGGTGCTCCCCATGAAAAAGATACTGTTCGTGATGGTCTGTGTGGGATTGCTCATCGGCTGCAAATCGTCGGTGGTGACTCCGGATGGGACCGAGGTCTCCTACCGAAAGGGCGAAGGGGTCCTGCGAGCGGTGCTTGGCGGGTCGATGCCCGAGGTCGTCAACGCCACCAACGCCACTCTCGAAGACCTCGAGCTGGTCGGCATCGACAGAACCGTCGACAAGCTCAAGGGGAAGATCACGGCGCGGATGGCGGTCGGCACCAAGGTGACCATCAACCTCAAGTCGATGGATTCCGACAGCACCTCCATCAAGATCAAGGTTGGCAAGCTCGGCGACCGATCGATCTCGATGCAAATATTCAGAAATATCGAGAAACGGCTCAAGAAGTAACAGATTTCGGATTTCGGATTTCGGATTTTCATCAAAGCCTCCCGAGGGATTTCGGATTTCGAAATCCGGAATTCAGCCTTCCTCAAGGGGACCCACCAGGCTCGTTCGCGGGCAACCAGCCCCAAAGCCCGGATCGCATCCCCTCGCGCCGTCAAATCCGCAATCCGAAATCCGCAATCCGAAATCGAAAAACCCCCGGCACGAGGCTCGGGGGTTTTTCGGTTCTTTTCGGTTGGGTTCTATGCCATCTCGAGCAGGTACGCGAAGCCCATCCCACCGCCGATGCACATGGTGACGATGCCCCGCTTGGCGTTGCGACGCTGGAGCTCACCGAGGATCTTCACCGTCAGCACGGCGCCGGTGGCGCCCAGAGGATGGCCGGTGGCGATGGCGCCGCCGTTGACGTTGGTCTTCTCGGGGTCGAGCCCGAGCTCGTTGACGCAGTAGACCGACTGGCTGGCAAAGGCCTCGTTGATCTCAACGAGGTCGATGTCATCGAGAGTCAGTCCGGCCCTGTCGAGCAGCTTGGGCACGGCGACTGTGGGACCGATCCCCATGATGTCGGGGTCGACGCCGGCGACCGCCCAGTGGCGGACGAACGCTATGGGCGCGAGCCCCATTTCCTTGGCGGTGTCGTCGCCCATGATCACGACCGCGGCGGCGCCGTCGTTGATCTGCGAGGCGTTGCCGGCGGTGACCGTTCCCTTCGGATCGAAGACCGGTTTGAGCCTGGCCAGACCCTCGACGGTCGAGTCGGCGCGCGGCCCCTCATCGGTGTCGAAGACGAACTCGCGCCAGCTCCCGTTCTCGCGCACGCGGACATCGAGGGGCACGATCTCGTCGGCGAACTTGCCGGACTCGAGCGCCGCTGAGGCTTTCATGTTCGACTGATAGGCGAACTCGTCCTGCATCTCGCGGGTGATACCGAAGCGCTTGGCTACGACCTCGGCCGTGGTGCCCATGGCTGCGTAGGCGTTGGGCAGGGTATCCATCAGCCCGGGATAGGCGATGGGCTTGTTGCCGCCCATGGCCACCATCGACATCGACTCGACGCCGCCGGCGATGATGATGTCGCCGTTGCCGGCGCGGATGGTGTCGGACGCAAGGGCGATGGTCTGTGATCCCGAGCAGCAGAAACGGTTGACGGTCATTGCCGGCACCGAGGTGGGGAAGCCGGCGGCGAGGCCGATCAGCCGCGCCACGTTCATGCCCTGTTCGCCCTCCGGCATGGCGCATCCGAGGACGATGTCGTCCACCATATTCTTTTCGAGCCCTGGTGTGCGCTCGACGAGGCCTTCGAGCATCTTCGATGCGAAGTATTCTGGGCGGGTGTCGCGCAGGCTGC
>JAIVTZ010000178.1:0-6797 GCA_049188105.1 Deltaproteobacteria bacterium
GATCCTCCATCAGCGTGTGGTGTCCAACGGTCACCCCCGCGACATCGGTGATCGCGTTCCACGGTCCCGGGCTACCGTCGAAGGGAATACCGAGATCGCGGGCGCGCGGCGGCTCTGCGGCAATCGCTATCTGAGCAACAACCAGGGGTGCAATGAGCACGGGATACCACCGCATGACGTATCCTCCTTTTGAAAGACCGAGCATATCAGGAGGGATCATGGCGCAACAGGAAATCGGGGTCACTCGGCGGCGATCCGGTCTCTGGGCGCCGGGGGAGTTGAAGATGCTGCGGTTCGCGATGTGCTTGGGAATAATCGTCGCCTCCGCCGGAACGACTGTGGGCTTGGACCCCGACCTGCGTCTGCCCGCCGGAATATCCACCCACGCGGATGGGAGGATGCCCGTCCAGCAGCTCTTCGCGGCGTATCTCAGTCTCACGCAGAAGGGCTGGCACCTCGACATCGTAGGCTACTCGAAGCCACACGGCACTACCGAGGAGCTGCCCATCATCGCTCTACGCTCGCCCAGCCCGGGAGCGGCGATCTGGATACTGTCCGGGATCCACGGTGAGGAGCCGGCCGGGCCCGTCGCGGTGGCAGAGGCCGTCGAAGATCTCGCAGCCCTCGCAGAGAACTTTCCGGTCGTGCTCATTCCCCTGTGCAATCCGCACGGATATGCGCGGAATTGGCGGTACCTGAACATGCCCACGTATTCAGAAACCATCGAGGGTCAGAGCGTGGGGGACTCGTCCCATCTGCTGCCGGATCTCGAGGAGCCCACGAAACCACGGGCGGCGAAGGCCTCCAGTCCGGAGGCTGGCGCACTTACCCGGTACCTGGTTCGCTTGGCGGAGAGCTACCCCCCGAGGATCAGTATCGACCTGCATGAGGACGACCTGATCCGCGAAGGCTACGTGTACTCCCAGGGCGAGCTCGGAGCCCACGATGAGCTCGCGATCGAGGCCGTGAAGGTGCTTCGGGAAAACGGCATCCCAATCAAGATCGAGGGTCAGACGCGTTTTGGCGAGGACATCGTCGGTGGCATCATCGGACCGGTCAACGACAGCTCCATCGATGAGCTGATCGGGGCCGAGAACATACTCATAGACGGTCAACCTCAGGCAGGGCCGGCGGCGCGCACCGTTCTGGTTTTCGAAACGCCCGCCAAGGACATGACGCTCGCAAAAAGAACGGCCGCCCATCTTGCCCTGCTCCGCCGGCTCGCCGTACTGATCGCTCGAGATCGCGACGACAACATCCTCACCGGGAAAAATCGAAGATCTCAGGAGGGTCCATGACGGTACGAGAAAACGACCTGCAGCGTGTCCCATTGGAACTGGCGTCGGCACTCTCGGCGAGTTTCTACACCGATCCCGCCGTGCTCGCGATGGAACAACAAACGGTGTTCTCCAGCAGCTGGCAGATGGCGGCACAGGTCGGTGAACTGGTCTCACCCGGGGACCACGTGGTCACGGAGATTGCAGATAAACCCATCATCGTTCTCCGCGATGAAAAGAACGAGCTCCGCGCCTTCTACAACGTGTGCAGACATCGCGCCGGTCCGCTGGCCACCTGCAACGGCAAGGGCGCCAAAACGCTGCGTTGTCGCTACCACGGGTGGACCTACGCGCTCGACGGGCAACTTCGGGCCGCCCCGGAGATGACCGCCGCCAGCGATTTCGAAACCGCATCGGTTCGATTGACTCCGGTGCAGGTCCGGGAGTGGCAGGGGCTCGTCTTTGTCGCGTTGTCGGACGCGACACCCGAGTTCGGCGCGATGTACGACGGTATTGCCGAACGCATCACACCCGTCGATATCAGCGCCATGCGATTCAATCAGCGCATCAGCTACGACGTGAAATGCAATTGGAAGGCGTATGTCGACAACTTCCTCGAGGGGTATCACCTGCCGCACGTGCATCCAGGCCTTTCAAAGATCCTCGACTACCGCGTTTACGACACGGAGCTGGCCGAGTGGTACTCGCTACAACATTCTCCGTTGCGCGACGACGACGGTATTTATGGTGACGGCGATGCCTGGTATTTCTTCGTTTTTCCCAACATCATGCTGAACATCGTGCCGGGCAGGCTGCAGACCAATCGTGTTGTGCCACTCGGCGTGGACCGCTGTCGCGTGGATTTCGATTACTACTACAGCGAGGAGGGCGCCGCCCGCAGCGAGCGCGATCGGGACTTCAGCGACGAAATCCAGCAGGAAGACATCGATATCTGCGAAGCCGTACAGAAGGGTCTCTCGTCGGGAAGCTACACCGGTGGCCGTCTCTCACCCAAACGCGAAGCCGGCGTCTGGCATTTTCAGAATCTGTTACGCGACGCGTATCGACAGGTCTGAGGCCAGGCAGCACTTCTCATTGGGCGCTAACCCGCACTTCTCACTGTCACGGCCACCCTACTCCATGGCATGGAGCAAGGACGCCAGCCTCTCGGCGACGGTCACCAGCTCCTGAGCCAGGGATTCGACCCGCCGCGGCGTGAGCCGGCTCGTGGGACCACCAAAGCTGATGGCGCCCACAGGCGTTCCCAGGGAGTTGCGGAGGACGGCGCCCACGGCCGAAGCGCCTGCCTCGAGCTCTTCGTGCGCGGTGGCATAGCCCCGCTCGCGAACCTGCTCGAGCTCTCTCTCCAGCTCCTCGACATCGACGATGGTGGAGGGCGTGTGCCTGCTGAGAGGCGGCACGAGCAATTTCCGCCGCTGCTCTTCGGGAAGCGCGGCCAGAAACGCCTTGCCGGTGGAGGTTGCGTGGATGGGCCACCGGGTGCCGAGCTCCGCCGTCACCGTCACCAGATGTCTGCCGGACACCTCGGCCAGGATCAGCATGCTCCGTTCTATGGGCACCTCCAACGTCGCCGTTTCTCCGGTGCGCTCGGCCAGCCCCCGCAGCTCTGGCTCGACAATGGTTCGCAGATCGTTGCTGATGAGGGCCCGGGAGCCCAGTACGAGGATGGCCGGCCCGAGCCGAAAGGTCTTGGTGACAGGGTTCCGCGCCACCAGACCTTCGCTCTCCAGCGCTGTCAACAACCGGTGGGCGGTGGTCTTGCTCAAGCCCATGAAGTCGCTCAGCTCGGCCAGGGTCTGCTCGGGTCGGTCCCTGGAAAATGCCTTCAGCAGACCCACCGCCCGGATCACGGCCTGAGTTCCCTCGGGCGCCTTTTTCTCCGTCACGATGGTTCCCCCAGATCCGGCGTCGGATGCCGACGCCACCACGCGTACGCCGGCAGGCCCGCGGCAATGAAGACCAGACCGATCAGCGATTCTACCGGTTTCTCGAAGAGAGTGTTCCCGAGCAGCAAAATCGAGGCCAGGATGAAGAGGACCGGGACCCAGGGGTACCCAAAGACCTTATACGGTCGCTCGATGTGGGGCCGTTTGCGGCGAAGGACGATGACGGCGCCCGCGGTCCCCACGTGAAAGAGCAGACCGCCGAAGATGACGTACGTGTAGAGCTGCTCGTAGGTTCCCGACAGAGTCAGCACCACAGCCCAGAGGCTCTGAGCCCAGAGGCTCGGGCCGGGCGTGTGGAAGCGAGGGTGAACGGCCCCCAGACCGCGGAAGAACACACCATCGCGGGCCATCGCGAGATAGATCCGAGGGCTGTAGAGGATGGTCGCCGACAAACAGCCGAAGGTGGACACCAGGATGGCGAATGACATCAGCCTGCCACCGCCATCGCCGAAGAGTGCGGCGGCGGCCGTCTCGCCGATACGCGGCGTCTCGGCGATCGCGTCAAGCGGCAGGGAACGGAAATAGACGATGTTTATCAGGGCGTAGAGCACCATCACGATGACCGTGCCCCAGACGAGTCCGAAGGGAAGGGTGCGCTGGGGATCACGCATTTCGCCGGCCGAAAAAGTCGCGCCATACCAGCCGTCGTAGGTCCAGAGGGCGGCGATCATGCCGACGCCGACCGCCGCAAGGAGGTTCATCTCGGGCAGCGACTCGGTGACGGAGACCGAGGCCGGTGCATCGACCAGGAACGCCAGACCCACAAACGCAAGGATCGAACCGATCCTGAAGACCGCCAGGAAATTTTGAACTCTGGCGCCTTCGCGCAGTCCGATGTAGTTGACGGAGGTGAGGAGCAGAATCGCCAGCGCGCCGGCGATCTGCCCGCCGGACACTGTCCAGCTCCAGCCGCCGAATGGCAGTGAAAAGAGAACATTGCGGGTCGAGAACAGAGGAACGAAGCTGCCCAGGTATTCGCCGAAAGCCACCGCCAGGGCGGCGATCCCACCCGACATGATGACCAGGAAGCAGGCCCAGCCGTAGAGGAAGCCCCAGAACGTGCCGTAGGCCTCTTTCAGATAGTGGTACATCCCGCCGGCGCGGGGATAAAGTGCGCCCAGCTCGGCGTAGGTGAGCGCACCGGCCAGGGTCAGGAAGCCACCGAGTGTCCACACCAACAGGATCATGCCCTCGTGGGGTAGGACGCGGGCGATGTCAGCGGTGGTGATGAAGATCCCGGTGCCGATCACCGCGCCGACGGTCAGGAGCGTGGCGTCCCAGCGCCCGAGCCCACGGACGAGCCCCTCCGAAGACAGCGGCTGTTTCTCTGAGCTCAATCCTCTTCCTTCATTCTCTGATCCGTTTCCCAATCAACTCGAGGCGGCGCCCTTGACGTAGGTCCCGAACCACGCGAGGAAACGTTCGTAGAGGTCCTTGATGTAGGACGGCGTCGAAAACACGTGGAACTCGCCGGGGTAGACGACCAGCTCGGTGGTCTTGCCGAGACGCTTCAGCGCCATGTATAGCTGCTCCGAGTTGATGATGGGCACGTTCCAGTCCTGCTCGCCACCGACGATCAGGGTCGGGGTGACTACGTTCTCCACCCGATTGAAGGGGGAGAGCTTCTCCCACAGGTCGCGATTCCGCCACGGCAGACCGAGCTCGGACTCCCACCAGCGCTGGTACTGGTCATGGCCGTAGTTGGCCACGTAGAGGGTCGCGCTGGCGCCGGTGTAGGCCCCCTTGAAGCGATCGGTCTTGGTGATGACGTGGTTGGTCATCATGCCGCCGTACGACCAGCCCCCGACCCCCAACCGCTCGGGGTCGGCGTATCCGCGCTCGATCACGTCATCTATCGACGCCAACACATCCTCGAGATCGATCCCTCCCCAGTCCTGCCAGATGGCGAGGCAGAAGTCCTGGCCGTAGCCGGTCGAGCCGCGCGGGTTCGGCAGCGCCACGACGTAACCGTCAGCCGCGAAGAGCTGGGCCTCGAAGTGGAACGCGTAGTCGTACTGCGATTGCGGCCCGCCGTGGATGCGGAGGATCGCCGGGTAGCGGAAGCTCGGGTCGAAACCCGGAGGCTTGACGACGAAGCCCTCGATCTGGGTGCCATCCGGGCTTGCAAAATGCACGTTTTCGACCTCGCCCAGGCGGAGACCTTCGAGAAGCGCGTCGTTGGCGTGTGTGAGCCTTCGCAGGGTCCCATCGTCGAGCACGAAGACCTCGGGCGGGAGATGGGGTTCGGAGATGAGAGCCGCGATCGGCCCCTTTGCGCCCTCCGAATAGGCCGCCACCGACCGCGGACCGCCGATGACGCGTTCGACGGCGCCCCCTCGCGGCGCGACCCGGGCGAGGCTCAGCTCGCCGCTGTCCTCGAGCACGAAGAAAATCGAGCGGCCGTCGACCGAAAACCGCGGCGTGAAGACGTTGCGGTCGAGCTCCCGGGTCAGGACCTTGACGTCGCCGCCCCGCGCCGAAGCGACCGCCAGATGATTCGTGGCGTAGAGCACGGCCTCGGTGTCCGTCGCAGACACATGGGCGATGAGCTCGCCATCGGGGGACCAGGTAGGCGATGTGTCCGGTCCGGGGTTGGTGGTGATCTGGAGCAGCGTCTGGCCGCGGTCGGGGTTGTCCGCCGCCACAACCCAGATGTCGGTGTTGTAGTTGGAGTCGGGATCGGCTGTGCGGTTGCTGGTGAAGGCGATGAGCTTGCCGTCGGGCGACCAGGCCGGCTGCGAGTCGTCGAAGTCCCCGGACGTGATCTGGGTCATCTTCTTCGATTCGACATCCAGCACATAAAGATGGGTGCGCCGACTGTCGAGATAGCCGACGTAGTCCCGTTTGAACTGCCGGCGCGTGATGACCCAGGGCGGTGGGGTCTTCTCCTTCCCGTTTTCGTCCTTTTTCTTTTCCAGATCCTCGGGCTTGGGGTCCTGGAGCACAAGCACCATCAGTTTTCCATCGGGTGACCACTCGTAAGAGCTGACGCCCTGCACGGTGTCGGTCAGCGGCACCGAGTCGCCACCCTCGCGGAACAGCGTCCACACCTGAGTCTTGCCGTCCTTCGGCGCGGCCAGGAAGGCCAGATACCTGCCGTCGGAGCTCCAACGAGGCCGCGACGTCGACTTCTCCTTCGACGTCATCGGGACCGCTTTTCCACCGGCGATGGGCATCATCCAGATTTGGGTCTTCGACTCGTCCTTCTCCAAATCGTGCGTGGTGACCGTGTAGGCGACCCAATCGCCGTCCGGGCTGACCTGCGGGTCCCCGACGTCGCGGATGCGGAAGTAGTCGTCCACCGTCAGCGGGCGGGGCGCGGACGCCGCATCGTCCGGTGGGGAGGCGCCGCTGAGCTGGACGCCGATCAGAAGAACTGCCGCAACAAGACTGAGCCTCAACAACCGATCACTCATGGTTTCTCCTCCAGCCGAAGTATCGCGATCACGCGTGTTCCCGAGCGGGGATTGCCAGGATTTCCCGCCCCTCCTCGGGGGTGGCGACGGCGACGTCGAGCTCGTATGCGAGCCGCACGACGCGGGCGACGAGCTCG
>JAIVTZ010000179.1:0-6794 GCA_049188105.1 Deltaproteobacteria bacterium
CCCCCCCCCCCCACACCCCCCCCCCCCCCCCCCCCCCCCCCCCCCCTCTTCCCCTCCACGACGCTCTTCCGATCTCGGCGCTGGCGCCGAGGGACAACACCTTGACCTCGCCGACGGCGTCGAAGTTCACGTTGACCGGCGAGCCCATGTGAGAGCCGCGCGGGTCGGTGACGTCGACGCCATCGACGAGATAGATGTTTTCGTTGATCGCGCCGCCATAGGCGGACGGCCCCCGGATCCAACCGTCGTTGGCACCGACGGGCGCCATACCGGCCGCTGTCAGCGGGAGGTCGTAAAGCACCGAGCGCGAGGTCGGCACGACCTCGAGGAGCTCCTCGCTGAACGTGGTGTCGATGGTCGACGACCGTGTGTCTACAATCGGCGCTTCCGACGTAACGACGATCTCACCCGTGGCCGCCGCGATCTCGAGGTTGAACGTGAGGGGGACCGTCGATCCGGCGTTGATGGCGACGCCCTCGAACTGGCCGGTGTTGAAGCCGGTCAGGCTGGTGGTCACCGTGTAGGTGCCCGGAGGCACGCTGAGAAAAACGAACTTGCCGTTCGCATCGGTCACCGTTGCCAACTGTCCTCTGGCCAGTGAAGGGCCCGCGAGGGTCACCGTCGCCCCGGGGCTGGGCGTGCCGTCCGGCAGGATGACGCTGCCCGTCACCGAGCCGGTGCTGACCGCCTGGGCCGAAGCCATGCTCGCACCAAGCAGTATCACGAGACCCAGGACGAACACCCCGGGCCACCTATTGCCTCTGAAGTTCATGCCATTCTCCCTTCCTTTGAGCCCTCACAAAAAGGAGATGCGACCCGTACATTGACGGATCGCATCAAAAAACGAACCGAGGCTTCACGGCCTCGGCAACATTGGGTCGGCAGTATTGTCGAACGAAGAGACAGCGGCATCCGTGGGATCTCCGCATGATCGCAGCATAGGTGAGACTCGGCTCGGATTTTCGATTTCGAATTAAATTCGATAATTGATCCATTGACCGCATATGATCCGGAAAACTCTCCCAAAAGGGACAGATCGCATGTGGCGGATCGGTCACGGGGAGACTTCCTCGGCGGCCATCGGCCACGTAGCGAGTGAGTCCGGTGATCAAGGAGTGGACAGGTCTGGCATGCTCCGACTGTCGTGATGCCCTCCGAGCGACAGCGCCCGAGAGGAGATTGGACTGGAGCACTTCCGTCATATCAGACGAACCCCCCGTGCCTCGTCGCACAGTATACTTCAAACCGAGCGCCGGAAGCTCGGTTCGGCGCCGCCGGCTAATGCAGCTCCGAGGAGGTGCCGATGAGCTTGCGAGAGGAGATCTTCGAGCAGCCCGCCGCCATCGCGAGACTGCTCGAGATGCAGGCCGAACCGGTGCGAGAGGTCGCACAAAGAATTCGTGAGCACGACATCCAGTGGGTCTATCTCGCCGCGCGCGGCACCTCGGACAACGCAGGGCTGTATGCCAAGTACCTGTGGGGGGCGTTCAACGGGCTGCCGGTGGCGCTTGCAACGCCCTCCCTGTTCAGCGTTTTCAAGACCCCTCCCAAGATCGGAAGCGCCCTGGTGGTCGGAATCTCCCAGTCCGGCCAGTCGCCCGACATCGTCAGCGTCATCGAGGAGGGGCGACGACAGGGCGCGCTGACGCTCGCCATCACCAACGAGGGCGGCTCGCCACTTGCGGAAGCCGCAGAGCTCGTTATCGAGACGGTCGCCGGGCCCGAGAACGCTGTCGCGGCCACCAAGACCTACACCACCCAGCTCGTTGCCATCGCCATGGTGTCGACCGCCCTGACCGGTAACGCCGAGCACCGTGAGTGGCTCGGCCGGCTCCCCTCGCTGGTCGAGGACACGCTGGCGCTGGACGAGACCATCAAGGACGCGTCCGCCCGCTACCGCTACATGACCCAGTGCGTGGTGCTCGGCCGCGGATTCAACTACGCCACCGCCCACGAGTGGGCGCTCAAGCTCAAGGAGCTCGCCTACGTGCTCGCGGAGCCGTACTCGTCGGCCGACTTCCAACACGGTCCCGTGGCCCTCGCCCACCAGGGGTTCCCGGTCTTCGCCGTGGTGCCGAGCGGAAAGATTGCCCCGGACATGATCACCCTGCTCACCGAGCTCGTTCAGGACCAGCAGGTGGAGCTGCTCGCTGTATCCAACGAAGGCTCCGCGCTCGCGCTCGCCAACACGCCGGTGCGGCTGCCGGAAAGGCTGCCGGAGTGGATCACACCCATCCCGGCCATCATCCCGGCGCAGCTCTTCTGCTATCACCTCACCCGCGCCAAGGGCTATAGCACCGAGGGCCCGCGCGGGCTGTCGAAGGTGACGCTGACATGGTGAATCGAATGTGCACCGCAGTCGTTCTGATCGTTCTCGCAATCGGCCCTGGCCACTCGTTCGCCGAAGAACCCTCCAACCTCGACACCATCCTCCCGATCCGGGGCCTCGCGATCGCGGCGCCCGCGCCCGACCGGATCGACGAATTCCTGGAGTTCATCAATCGCGAGCTGGTTGCCAACCACATCAACACCCTGGTGCTGCGGGTCGACTACAACTACGCGTTCCGCTCGCACCCGGAGCTGCGGGACGAGGATGCGCTGAGCAGGAAGGACGTCCGCAAGATCGTCAAGGCGTGCAGGAAGGGCGGCATCCGGGTGATTCCGCAGATCAATCTGCTTGGCCACCAGTCGTGGCACATCGAGCTCACCAAGTTGCTCGAGGTCTATCCCCACTTCGACGAGACGCCCTGGATCGAGCTCCCCGAGAAGTACGAGTGGCCCAACAGCGACGGTCTCTACTGCAAGAGCTACTGCCCCCTCCACCCCGAAGTCCACGACGTGGTCTTCGCACTGGTGGATGAGATCGTGGAGGTCTTCGAGGCGGACGCTTTCCACGCCGGCATGGACGAGGTCTTCTACATCGGCATGGACCGTTGCCCGCGCTGCGGCGGCCGCGATCCCGCGGAGCTGTTCGCCGCCGAGGTGACCCGGATCCGCAACCATCTCGCGGCCAACGGAGTCGAGCTCTGGATCTGGGGCGACCGGCTGATCGACGGCAAGACGACGGGGATCGGCGAGTGGGAGGCGAGCATGAACCGGACAGCTCGCGCCATCGACCTCATCCCCAAGGACGTGGTCATCAACGACTGGCACTACGAGCGCGCCGATCCGACCGCACCCTACTTCGCCGCCAAGGGGTTCAGGGTGGTGACCTGTCCCTGGAAGCTGGGAGAGGTCGCCGTCACCCAGATCGAGGACATACTGCGGTTCCGCCGGAGCTCGACCCCCGAGATGCATGACCGCTTCGCCGGCGTCATGCAGACCATCTGGTCAGACACCGGCGACTTCCTCGACCAGTACTACGGGCGCGTGGAACCGGTAGAGAACGAGCTTGGGGGAGACCCCATCGAGTGCACGAAGGCGGTGTTTGCAGAGTTCAGGAAGCTCGATCAGTGACTGCGACGCCGCGGGCGCCATCTACCGCCTATGGTGGATCACCGCGGTTTTTTCTCATGCTCTCCGAGATATGCGTGGCAACAAAGCCGGCAACCATCACCGCCAGATAGAGCTGGCCGATCAGGGCTTCGAGCCACGCCAGCGTCTGCGCGTTATCGGTCACCGGAGTGATGTCACCATAGCCGAGGGTGGTCATCGTCACGAAGCTGAAGTAGGTGAACGTTTGAAGCTGCATCGGCTCACCCGCCAATTTCTCGGCGAGCAGATCGTTGGAGATGGAAAACGAACCGGGGTCCCGGTAATCCAGATGGGCAAAGATCAACGCGAACAAGAGACCGATGAAAATGTACGCACAGAGGGCGCCGAAGACCTTTTCGCTGGTGGGGCGGTCGCTCTTGTTGAGGTCGCGCAGCAGGTTCCAGATCAAGAACACAAAAAACACTGCAGTGAAACCGAGGATGGCGGTGTTCGTCATCATCGAGTCTGGGAGGAAAGCTGCGATGATGCGCGCCGCGACCGCCGGCAGCCCGAGGACCAGCGCCCAGATCGCGTTGCGCCGTAAGCGGACGGTCTCGACCAGAGCCGCAATCAGGACGGCGGCCACCATGAGGTCGCTGAAACGACCCCGGGCAACGGCGTTCGGTACCAGGGCATCGACGAAGATGACCACTATCAACGCGACGAAGATGTTGCGGTACGGCTTCTCACGGTAGGCCTCAAGAAGTGATCTTCTTCCGGTCATCTGAGAGGATCCTACATCAGCTCCAGGGAGCCCTCAAACCGAAATCAGGACAAAATCGTTATTTTTTGAGGATCGAGATCGATTATCAGAATATCCGACGGCCCCTCCATGTTCTCCATCTCCAGAACATCCTTGATCCGAAAGAGGAGACCATGCGGCAAACGGCGAACAACCGAATCAGCGAGTTCGTGCAGATCGAGCGCGGCGAACGCCACACTCGCGATCACCAGGCGGAGCACGCCGAGGTTCGAAGGAACCTCCTCCGCACGCTGCCCCGAATCGACTCCAAGTACTTCTACGACGACGTCGGCTCCCGACTTTTCGAAGAGATCACTCGGCTCCCCGAGTACTACCAGACCCGGACCGAGGAGGCGCTTCTGGGGAGCATCGCCGACGAGGTCGTGAGGTTCACCGGCGCCCGTGAGCTGGTCGAGCTGGGTTCGGGCGCCGGCCGTAAGATTCGTCTCCTGCTCGATGCCATGCGACGTCAGGGTCGGCTCGAAAACTGCGTGCTGCTGGACATCAACGAGACCTTTCTCAGAACCTCCGCTGAGGAGCTGGCCGATCAATACCCCGAAATGGAAGTGCGCGGGGTGGTCGGCGACTTCCTCCACGATCTGGATTCGGTGGGCAGCGGCGACAACCGTCTCGTCATTTTCCTGGCCGGCACCATCGGCAACCTCTACCCGCGCCAGTTCGCCACCTTCCTCAAGAGCGTCCGAGCGATCCTCGGCGAGGGGGATCGCTTCCTGGTCGGTCTCGACATGGTCAAGGACACGGCGCGGTTGGAGGCGGCCTACAACGACAGCGCCGGCGTCACCGCCGATTTCAACCTCAATGCCTTGCGGGTGCTCAACCGGCGATTCGGCACCGACTTCGAGGTCGACGCCTTCGAGCACGTCGCTTTCTACGACCTCGAGCAGGAGTGGATCGAGATGCGTCTCCGTGCACGGCGGCCGACCAGCGTCTCTCTGGGCGACAATCGCGAGCTCCGCTTCGGCATCGGGGACGAGATCCGGACCGAAATCAGCCGCAAGTTCACCCGCGAATCATTCGTCGACGCGCTCGGGGGCGCCGGTCTCGAGCTGTCGGGCTGGTTCACCGACCCTGAGCACCTCTTCGCCTCGGCGTTGGTGCGACCGGTCCTCGAAAGCGGGTCGCAATGACCGGGTCGATCACCCAACGATTGCGGGACAGTTGGTCGCGCTCAGACGAGATCTTCGATCTGCTCGATCCCGAGGCGCTCCACGAGCAACCGATCGGTCTCCGGCAACCCCTGATCTTCTACCTCGGACATTTGCCGGCCTTTGCCTGGAACCAGGTCTGCCGAGGCGTCCTCGAACTACCTTCCTTCCGGCCCGATTTCGATTCTCTCTTCGAGCGCGGGATCGACCCGATGGGGGTCGACCACTACGAGTCGACCTCCGCGTGGCCGCCGGTTGACGAGATCCTCCAGTACCGCGACCGGGTGCGGTCGGCCCTGCTCGATGCGATCGAGCCGGTGGCCGAGCTTGCGGATCACGATCCGCTCGCCGAGGGGGGCCGGATCTTCGAGGTCGCCATCGAGCACGAGCTGATGCACCAGGAGACCCTGCAGTATCTCTTCCAGCAACTGCCGTTGGAGAAGAAACGGCGGCCGGCGACGATGGCGCCCTACCGATTCGACGGCGCGGCTGCGCCGGCCACTGTCGAGGTCGGCGGCGGACCGGTGGTGCTCGGGGCCGATTTCGACGCCATCCCGTTTGGCTGGGACAACGAGTTCCCCGAGCTCGAGACGGCGGTTGGTGACTTCACAATCGACCGCACGCCGGTTCGCAACGCCGAGTTTCTCGACTTCATCAAGGACGGCGGCTACGAGCGTCCGGAGCTGTGGCGGGATGATGACTGGCAGTGGCGACAGCGGGTTGGCCTCAACCACCCCGTCTTCTGGTCACGCGAAAACGGCGGCTGGACCTATCAGGCGATGTTCGACAGCTTCGCCCTCGATCAGGTCTCCGACTGGCCGATCTATGCCAGCCACGCCGAGGCCCGGGCGTTCTGCCGCTGGCGGGACGGACGGCTGGCGACCGAGGCCGAGTTCTACCGCGCCGCCTACACGACGCCGGACGGGGGCGTTCGGCCATTCCCGTGGGGCGATGAGTCGCCGGCGGAGGGTCACGGCAACTTCGATTTCCGGCACTGGGCGCCGACCCCGGTCGGCCGCTTTTCGGACGGGGACTCGGCCTGGGGCGTCGCCGAGCTGGTGGGCAACGGCTGGGAGTGGACGGACACCGTTTTTGAACCGTACCCGGGCTTCTCCGCGTACATTCCGAGCTACCCAGGCTACTCGGCCGACTTCTTCGACGGACTCCACCGCGTCATGCTCGGGGCCTCGTGGGCGACGCCGACACAGCTCATTCGCCGCAGCTTGCGCAATTGGTTCCAGCCCCACTACCCCTATCTATTCGCCAAGTTCCGCTGCGTTTACGACCGGTAGATACGTCGGTCAAGTAGTACCTAAGATGAGCGATTCTCACCGGCGATCTGCACCAAGCTCTTGCGCTCTGGCCACTTGCGAAAATGCTCCGAATACCGATGGGTATGCGTCCGCTTTTCG
>JAIVTZ010000180.1:0-6793 GCA_049188105.1 Deltaproteobacteria bacterium
AGATTCGGTACTTTTTTCGAGATGAAATCGGAAAGGTTGGTCTTCGGGTTCGGTACTCCGAGAAGGGTGTGGAGGTTTGCGCCGCCGAGATCCGCATCGACCAGAACGACCCGATTGCCGGCTCGAGAGAGGGTGGCGGCGAGATTGGTGGCGATGACAGACTTGCCCACGCCCCCCTTACCGCCTCCGATGGCCCAGATGCGAGGCCCCTTCGGGACGGATGTGTTGAGCTCCTCGTTCATGTCTCAGGGCCGGCTTCGACGGCTCGGTGCGGTGCATCCCCAGCCACAGCAGGAAGCTGGTGGGACACCCGCGCTAGACCCGGGGGGGTTTGTGACCGTGGTCATCGAAAGTATGGTAACACTGCGGGAATCTACTCGTGTTACCAGGTGTTTACTCGACCATACACGGACGGACCCACGGCCTGCCCCGTATAAAGGGCAACAGGTCGAGTTGGGGAGCGGCACAGGAAACGCGTTCAACCTTTTGCGGGTTCGCGCGTCCAACGGAGACAGATGAAGAACTTCAGGAGAAAACGGATTCCTCGTTCCGGCGGTGCAACCCATCGCCGAACCCCTCGCGGTGAGCTGCCACTGTACTCAGCCAACCTCAGCAGCCCGATCTTTGTCGAGTCCTGGAACGGCGGCTCGCCGCTGAATTGGGTCGAGTTCATGGGCCGATGGGAGATCACCCGGGTCGACCGCCGCAATCCTGAATCCGACGATTGAACCCGCCGCGTCCGTTAGAACGTTAAACGTTAAACGTTAAAACCTCCCTCCGCCCACCCAGGTGGCGAGTACAACGTTCAAACGTTCAACGTTCTAACGTCGATCCCCTGGCATGAGGATTGCTTCAATCAGAACCGTACGCCCATGAATTCTGCGTATACTTCTGCGAGGAGCGACTCATGCGGATTCAGACACGACTTTTCCTCGGAACCGCGGCGCTGGTGCTGGCCCTGATGGGGCTGCAGTGGTGGATTTACTCCCGCCAGCTCAGATCCATCGAGGGAGACCTCGGGCGAGTGGCGGCGACGGTGGGGCGCGAGATCCTCAGCGGGGATCTCAATGTGTTCTTCGACGAAACCGGTACCGAGGTCGATGCTCACACCGGTTTCGCCTGGGTGGCTGCCGAGAGGATCACGGCCACCGACGAGGAATCGGAGAGGCGTGTGGAAGCCCCAGTCGTCGTGGTTCCCGAGGGAGCGAAGGTGGAGGTCAGGCATTTCGTCGAAAAGAGAATCGTCACGGCGGGGGAGGAACCCGAACCCGGGACGGTGTTCGAAGAGACGTACGAGGTCTTGGTCGGTTCGGAGACCGGTGAGGAGACCGTCGAGATGCTCGCCGACGGTCGCAAAAGGCGGCTGGTGGCGTTGTCGGGCGGACCGGTCAGGATCAAGCAACTGACCATTGCCGTGGAAGGGGCGGAGGGCGGCGGCGAGAAATTCCTGGTGGTTCGCGAGCACGACCGTCATCTGCGAAGAATCGCGATTCCCGTCTCTCCCACCGTCCACAGGGTGCGGGCGGCCATGCAGAGATCCGCCGCGGTGGGCGGGATGCTTCTGGTCGTTGGTCTGGTCGCGTCGGCCGTCCTGTCGCGGAGGTTGACCCGGCCGTTGCGAGAGCTTGTGGAAGGGGCGGAAGCGCTTGGCCACGGTGATCTCGGCGTTCAGGTGCCGGTCTCGGCAGTGGGCGAGGTCGGAGACCTCCAACGGTCCTTCAACCGCATGTCTGAACGATTGGCGGAGCTCGAGGCTGAGCGCGACCAGTGGCAGCGACGCGAGCACCTCGCACAGCTCGGGGATCTCTCCCGAGGTCTCGCGCACACCCTCCGCAACCCGTTACACACCCTGGGGCTCGCGGTTGAGGAGCTGGCAGAGGGCGTGGGCAACCGGACGGACCTTGTCGCCACCTCACGGACCCAGATCCGCCGCATCGACCGCTGGTTGAAGTCGTTCCTCGCCCTCGGGGCGGGGGAGTCGGCGGCACCCGAGGTCGTTGATCTCGACGAGCTCGTACGGGGGGTGGCGTTGGAGTCGGCGCAGCAGGGATCGGCTGTGCGGGTCGAGAACGAAGGCGGAGACGTCCGAGCACAGGTGGTCCCCGGCGCGGTGCGCGCGGCGCTCGCGAACCTTGTCGAGAATGCGACCGAGGTCTCGCCCGCGGGCGAAGCGGTGGTCGTGGGTCTGAAGCGCGACGGCGACGAGGCGGTGATCCGGGTTGTGGACCGCGGTCCCGGCCTCCCTGAGGAGGTGAGGCGGCGCCTCTTTGCTCCCCACGTGACGACCAAGGTGGGCGGTTCGGGGATGGGTCTCTTTCTGGCCCGCCAGCTCATCGAGGGCATGAACGGTGGGCGGCTCGAGATCGAGGACGGCGACGGCGGCGGGACGGTGGCCGCCGTACGCCTGCCGTTGGCCGATGAGACCGGCGGCGGAGAGACCGGCGGTGAGTAAACGTGTTTCGCTCCTGGTCGTCGAGGACGAGGCGCCGCAGCGGCGGCTGATCGCCGAGATCCTCGAGCGCGACGGCCACGCTGTTCGCGAAAGCGGCACCGTCGACGAGGCTCTCGAGGCGATCGATGAGGAGGTGCCCGATCTCGTCCTTTGCGACTGGCGGATGCCGGGGCGTGATGGCGGCGCGCTGCTCGACGAGGTGCGCGCCCGATCGCTTGGATGCGGGTTCATCGTCATGACCGCCTACGGATCGATCGCGCACGCCGTGGACGCGGTTCGCCGCGGCGCCGACGACTATCTCGGCAAGCCGTTCGAGCGCGAGGCGCTGTTGCTGGCCGTACGGCGCGTGCTGCGCACTCGCCGCCTCGAACGCGAGAATCTCAAGCTGCGCGAGGTGATCCGCGAGGGGGACGGTTTCGGTGAGCTCATCGGTCGGTCGGAGGCGATGGCCCGCCTCTACCGCACGATCGAAAAGGTGGCGGCCACCGACGCGACGGTGCTGGTGCTGGGAGAGTCTGGAACCGGCAAGGAGCTGGTGGCCCGGAGTCTTCATCGGACGAGCCGTAGGGCGGATCGCCCCTTCGTGGCGGTCAACTGCGCCGCGATACCCGAAACCCTGATCGAGAGTGAGCTCTTCGGCCACGAGAAAGGGGCCTTCACCGGCGCCCATCGACGCCGCGAGGGGCGCTTCGAGGAGGCCGACGGCGGCACCCTCTTCCTAGACGAGATCGCCTCCATGCCGCTGCCACTTCAGGCCACCATGCTGCGGGTGTTGCAGGAGCGGCGCTTTACGCGGGTCGGCGGCAGCGGCGAGGTGGCGTGTGACGTGCGGGTGATCGCGGCCTCGAACCGGGATCTGCCGGCGCTGATCGCCGAGGGCGGCTTCCGCGAGGATCTTTACTACCGGCTCAACGTGGTGCCCGTCGAGCTGCCGCCGCTGCGGGAGCGAATGGAGGATGTCCCGCTGCTCGCCGCAGCCTTTCTCGAGCAGGCGTCGACCCGGCACGGGATCGAGATGCCGCCGTTGCCGCCGACCGTGCTCCGCTCCCTGATGGAGCACGGCTGGCCGGGCAACGTCCGCGAGCTCGCGAACGTGATCGAGAGGCTGGTGCTATTGGCGGAGGACGGACAGGTCAGCATCGACGATCTGCCGTCGGAGATGAGACAGTCAGAGGCCGCCGAAGACGGCTGTCCCTTTCGCCTGCCCGCCGGAGGCGTGGTGTGGGAGCGGGTCGAAGCCGGTCTCCTGCGCCAAGCTCTCGATCGATCCCGGGGCAACCGCGCCGCTGCTGCGCGCCTCCTCGGGCTCGGCTACAAGGCGTTTCTCTACCGGCTCGAGAAGCACGGGATGGGGGAGGAGTCGGAAAATGTGGCAGAATCTCCCGAAATGGGGAGCTGACCTCCTCATCCGGGGAGGCGGCTCGATCGTTCGACGTGAAATATCCTGGCACGCGGATTGCTGAAGACCAGGTCGACAGAACAGACCACGGTCTCCGGTCCGTCGGTCAAAAAAAAACGGAGGATAGACATATGAAGCAATTCTCGTGGACACGATATCTCTTGGCGGCGATCGTGGTGCTCCTGGTGGGCGCCGTGTGGGTTCTTGCGGAAGAGGTCGAGATGAAGATCGAGGTGCGGAACGAGGGCGGCCAGGAGATCACGGTCGATGTCAACGGCGTGAAGGAGACCGTCTACCTCGACGATCTTGCCGACGGTGAGGAACGATCTTTTGACGTTGGCGGGCATCCGATCACGGTGAAACGGGTAAACGACCGGCTGACCCTGGTTCACGACCAGATGATGGGAGATCTGCATCACCTCGGTGAGGGCCACAGCAACCTCATGTGGGTGGGCGAGGGAGAAGACTGCGAGAAACCGTGCAAGCGCGTGATGATCATGAAGAAGGGCGACGGCGAGGCCATCGACGTCAGAGTGCTCGAGGGCGGGGACGGTGATGTCGTCTTCTTCGGCGACGGCGACCACTCCGGCCATCACGCGATGAAGTGGATCGCCGAGGACGGCGAGGACGGTCCGATCATCATCAAGCGCATGGGGCATCACGGCGGTGGCGATTTCGTTCACTACCGCTGTGAGGAGACGGGCTCGATGTTGACGGTCAAGGCCGACGAGAACTTGCTCGACGACTACCTCGACCCGGTGACCGGCTGCGTGATGAAGAAGGTCGAGAACGCCGGAGTGCACCTGATCGAGATCCGCAAGGAGATCATCACCGAGGACGAGGAAGAGTAGTACCTGATCGCAGAAATACAAACCTTCATCCACCCCGGAATGATCCGGGGTGGTTTTTTGTGTCGGAACCCGTCTGGCACAATTTCAGTTGCCCCTTGGCTGTCGTTGACGTTGGTGTTAGACTCGCCACGCGAACGCTCGGCCTGAAAGGGCCAATACACGGCGTTGGAGGCTATAGCGGTCTCGAAAACTCAGTGCGAAAGGGGGTGACCGATGGAGACGCATGCCGTCATCGATCAACCCCGGTTCCGCGCCTACGGCCGCCGCCACCTCGACCGCCTGCCGGAGATCAACCGACTTTCCGTCGAGCAGCGCGTGGCGCTCAAAGCGGTGTCCAGCGTCCTGCCCTTTCGGGTCAACGACTACGTTCTGCGCGAGCTCATCGATTGGGATGACATCCCGAACGATCCGATCTACCAGCTGACCTTTCCGCAGGCCGGGATGCTCGACCGTGCCGATTTTCTGCGGCTCGAAGACATGGTTGTCAGGGGCGAGGAGGGCGAGTCGCTCCAGCGACTGGTGCGCGACATCCACCTGCGGATGAACCCGAACCCGGCCGGTCAGAAGCTGCTCAACGTGCCCAGAGTCGATGGTGAGCGGGTCTTGGGGTGCCAGCACAAGTATCGTGAGACGGTGCTCTTCTTCCCGGTCCAGGGTCAGACCTGTCACGCCTACTGCACCTATTGCTTCAGATGGCCGCAGTTCGTCGGCGTCAAAGACCTGCGGTTCGCCGCCCGCAACACCGATGAGCTCGTGCAGTATCTGTCCGAACACGACGAGGTCACCGATGTGCTGATCACCGGCGGCGACCCGATGGTGATGAGCAGCGCCCTCTTGCGGAGGACCATCGAGCCGCTGCTCGGTCCTTCGCTGGGGCACGTGCGGTCGATCCGCATCGGCAGCAAGGCGCTCTCCTTCTGGCCCTATCGCTTTCTCACCGACGCCGACGCCGACGATCTCCTGCGTCTCTTCGAGGATGTGCGTTCGCGGGGACGGCGGCTGGCCTTCATGGCTCACTTCAGCCACCCGAGAGAGCTCGGGACAAAGGCGGTGACGATGGCGATTCGCCGGATCCGTGGCGCCGGAGCGGTGGTCCGCTGTCAGGCGCCGCTCATTCGCCACGTCAACGACAAGGTCGAAGCCTGGGCCGAGATGTGGCGCCGACAGGTGGCCCTCGGGGCGGTGCCGTACTATCAATTCGTTGAGCGCGATACCGGTCCGAAGCAGTACTTCCAGGTTCCATTGGCGAGAGCGTTTCGCATCTTCAGCGGGGCGTACTCCGAGGTGTCCGGGCTCGCGCGAAGTGTTCGCGGTCCCTCGATGTCCGCCACCCCGGGCAAGGTGCTGGTCGACGGTGTCGCCACCATCGGCGGAGACAAGGTCTTTGTCCTCAAGATGGTGCAAGGCCGCGATCCCGAGTGGGCAAACCGGGTGTTCTTCGCCCAATTCGACTCCCAGGCCCGCTGGCTCGACGAGCTCCGCCCCGCCTTCGGCGAGCACCAGTTCTTCTTCGATCCCTACATTCGCGCCATGTACGAGGGGCGCTGGCAGCCCGAGTGGGCGCAGACCGGCGATGACAGCGAGGAGCTGACGGCCTGAGCGATGTCAGCCTGGAGTCGAACGAAAGGAACTTCCTATCCCTCATATTGAAGTTGTAGCAACAGATATTGCTGATTTGGCCATGATGGGTTTTGGTTCTGTAAATAATTGTATGAGTGTTTACAATGCTTTAAGTGAAAAATATACACATGTCAATTTTAACATAATTAGGACACATTCTGATTTAGATGAAATAGTCTTTCGGAAGCCAGATCTAGTATTTACCGGTATCAAATATGTTGTTTTTAGCGAAGAAGAAATAACAAAAAACATAAAAGAAAAAATATGGATATCAGAATTCTTTGATAATGTGGGTATCAATTATACTGGTTCTGGAAAAGAAGCAATTGAGTTAGAATTTAGCAAAGATGCTGCTAAGAAACGAGTAGAGGAATATGGTATTAATACGGCTTCCTATTTTGTTGCCAAGCCGGGGATGTACAAAACTGCTGATGAACTTCCTGTTAGTTTTCCCCTATTCATCAAGCCTCT
>JAIVTZ010000181.1:0-6778 GCA_049188105.1 Deltaproteobacteria bacterium
GTCGTCAGTCAGGGGATCGCGTGGCAGACCAATCACCCCGACCCCCCTGCGAGCAACGGGATCACGACTGGGACGGGTCCCGCGCGGACCGGTCTGTGGGGGGTTTACGATCCGGCGCATGGTCACGCGACAGGGGGGGCCACCGGATGTGACATCGACAACCCGCCCTCCAGGTGTCTGCTCAAGGATGGTTTTTCGGGGACTCGTGAGGCTGGAGAGAGCACGCTCTACGGTGTGGGCGGCTACTTCACGGGGGCCGCTTCGCCGAAACTGGTCATGATTCTGGACGGGGGGACGCCGATCGGTCTCGGTCTCGTGCCCGTCGGCGATTCTCAGTTTTTCGGTGTGATCGACACCGCCGGCTTCACAGCGTTTCGCGTTGAGGAAACGGACGGCAAGTTAGGTCAGCTCCGTCTCGTGTTCGGGGACGATTTCACCTTCGGCACGACGCCTGGCGACACCACGCCGCCCCAAGTCACCCTGGTCGACTCGGTGGAGGGCTCTGTCGACGGGGTGCTCTCCGAACAGGAGGTGACCAACGCGGCGATCACCCAGCTGCTGGTGACATACAGCGAGCTGGTGAGCAACCTCGGTGGCGAGACGGGACCGGACAGCGCGACCAACCCGGCGAACTATCTGCTCTTTTCGGACGGTGGAGACGGGTTTGACACGATCGATTGCGCGACCGGGATCGACTCTGGGGACGTCGCCGTGACGGTGGATTCGGTCACCTACATCACCGGAAGCGAGCTGACGGTGACCCTGGACATCAATTCTTCGGTTGCCCTGCCCGAGGCATCGTACCGCCTGCTGGTCTGCGGCACGACATCGATCAAGGATTTTGCGGGTAATGCTCTTGACGGTGACGGGAACGGAACGGGGGGAGACGACTTCGCCCGGACCTTCCACGTGATCAATGACCCGACGCCGGTGATGGTCTCCTCCTTCGGCGCCTACGAGCACGGGGGCGCTGTGGTGGCGGGGTGGCGGACCATATCCGAGGCGGGCACCGTCGGATTCGACCTCTACCGGCTGAATCGGGAAAACGGGGAGTACAACCGGCTGAACGCCGCACTCTTGCCGGCTCTCTTCGCCTCTCCTACCGGCGGCCTGTATCGATTCGTGGACGAGGGCGCTTCGCCCCACGACAGGCATTCCTACCTGCTGGTGGAGACCACGCACAACGGGATGCAGAGAACCTACGGCCCCTACGAGGTGGAGGTGGATTGGGCGAGGCAGGGAGCCGAGACCTCCCTCTCCGGTGGCTTCGACCGTTGGGCGCCGGAGATGTCAGCCACGCAGGCCAATCGGCTGGCGGCGGGCCGGGCGGAGCGGCAGGCGTGGCGGGCAGAGCGGGCGCAGGCGCAGCCGGCGAAGGTACGGCGGGCGCAGGGGCGGCGGGCGCCGGCGCACGACAGACTGAAGATCGCACTCACTGCGCCCGGTCTCTACTTTTTGAGCGCCTCGGAGATCGCCGATGCGCTGGAGGCCGCGGCGGGTGACATCGAGGATCGGATCCGCAAGCAAAAGATCGCGATTCGCAACCGGCAGCGGATGGTCGCCTGGTGGCCCGCCGCGGACAATTTGGGGCTCTTCTTCTACGGCGAGCCACCCGAAAGCCTGCTCACCCGGGAGAACGTCTACTGGTTGGAGTTCGACCACGGTCTTCGAATGGAAGAGGTGGACGGCGCGGGCCCGGCACCGGTGGGCGGGCCGCTGAGCTTCCGCGATTCCCTCCACTTCGAGGAGAACATCCTCCCGGCCACAATCTACTCCGTCGATCCGGAGAGCGACTTCTGGTACTGGAAGGTTCTGGTCGGCGGCGACGCCCAACTGGGCAGCCGAAGCTTCACGCTCTCGATTCCGGCGGTGGCGGCGAGTCTCGACCCTGCGGCCCTGACCCTCCATCTGCGGGGGATCCTCAGCAGCGGTCTACCCGACGAGCACCACGTCGTGGTGAGGCTCAACGGAGTCGAGGTCGGCGAGAGCTGGTTCGAAGGGACCGAGCTGCGGTCCCTCGAGCTGTCTTTCGACCAGAGTCTTCTGCAGGAAGGGGAGAACACGGTCGAGGTCACGGCGCTGCTCGACGGTCAAGCTCCATCCAGCTTCCTGTTCGTCGACTCCTTCGACCTCGAGTACAACCGGCACTACCGCGCCGACGGGGGCGTGCTTCGCTGGCGCGGCGACGACAACCCGGTGGTCACTGTGACGGGATTCGAAAGCGCCGATATCTCGGTGCTCGAACTCAGCGACCCTCTCCGGCCCCGGTGGGTGACAGGCTTGACCATCGACCAGAACGCGGACGGTTTCAGGGTGAGCATCGAACCCGGCGCTCCGGACGTCCCGTGCCTGGCGGTGTCCGAAACCTCGATCAGGGCGCCCGAGCGCATCTGGGCCGACCTCTCCTCGGCCCTCTGGCGGCCGAGCCAGGCGGCCGACTTCCTCGTCATTGCCCCGGCTGAGCTGGCCGGAGCGGCTCGAGTCCTCGCAGACTACCGGCGGAGCGAAGGACTCGAGACCCTGGTCGTCGACGTAGAGGACGTGTACGACGAGTTCAACGACGGCCTGTCGAGTCCTCACGCCCTGCGCGACTTCCTGAGCTACGCCTATTCCCATTGGCGGCGGGCGCCACGATATGTTGTGCTGGCCGGCGCCGGGAGCTTCGACTATCGCGACTACCTGGGCCACGGGGGCAACCTGGTGCCGCCGCTCCTGGTCGCGACTCCCGACGGGCTGTTCGCATCGGACACGATCCTGGGCGACGTGGAAGGCGGTGATGGAGTCCCCGAGATGGCGGTGGGGAGGCTGCCGGCCCTGAGTTCTTCAGAGCTCGAGCAGGTGGTGGCAAAGATCGTGTCCTACGAGACCGCACCGCCTGGAGATTGGCAGCAACGGATCGTGCTTTCTGCTGACAATGGGGATTCGGCGGGGGATTTTCCCGCGGACAGTGATCAGCTCGCGAAACTGTTGGGGGATGGCTGGGCGATCGACCGGATCTACCTCTCCGAGCTCCCCGCAGAGGAGGCCCGCCAGGCCCTGATCGACCGGCTCAACGGTGGCGCCTTCTTGCTCAATTACCTGGGCCACGCGGCCGCGGAGCAACTGGCCCACGAAGGGCTCTTCCGGATCGAAGACGTCGTCTCCCTGACCAACCGTGAGCGGCTGCCGCTGGTGGCAGGTTGGACCTGCATGATGAACCGCTTCGAGCTGCCGGATCGGATGTCGGTGGGCGAGGCCCTGCTGCTTCATGACGGCGGGGGTGGGGTCGCGGTCTGGGGGCCGACGGGGTTGTCTATCAACGACGAAGCGAAGCGGCTGAACGAAGCCTTCTTCACGTCGATCTTCAGAGCCGGTGAACAGATTCTCGGTGAGGCGGTTCTCGACAGCCTGGCCGAGTATGCGGCGGATGGTGGCGATACGCACATACTGACGAACTACAACCTGCTGGGAGATCCAGCCTTGAGGCTGCGCGTTCCCTAGCGGGGAATCCTCGGCCGGCTTGAGATCAGCACCGGACGGTAAGGAGTGATATCGAAATGAAGCGAAGGGATGCTCCCGCACAGCCAGACCGGCAAGCTGTGCAGGTGATTGAAAAGAAGAAGGTCTACGCGCCACCGAAAATCGTGAGCCACGAGCTCATGGAGGTGGTGGCGGGGATCTGCGGGAAAGCCACCTTCGGCGATGGTGGCTGCGGAACCATGAACCCTCTCGCCTCCTGAGAATCCGACGTGAAGGAAACTACCAAAAGCCGTCACACAACCTCCGGAGCCTCATTCCCGGCTTCCCTACCGCACGGTTCGGGGAGACAGGGAAAGGTCCAGGGGCAGGTTCGGACACCGACCTTCGGGGAGCGCTTCCTCGAGTTTCCCGGCCGGCCTCTCGACCGGCAAAGTAGCGTCCCCTGGGGCCCAGCGGAGGTCGAGATCGACCTCTCAGGTGGACCGTACCGGTTTGCCGGCTTGGACCGGCGACAGCGGGGAGCCCTGGAGGAGCGGTTCGGGGAGCTGATCGTGCAACCCGGGCTGCGGCGGGAACCGGCGGTGGAAGCCGTGGTGTTTCGGGTCCCGGCGAGCCGCTTTCGGTCCTTCGATTCCTACAACTGGAACTACACCCTTGATTTCGACTATCAGCCGAGCTCGGTGGCCGTTGCCGGTTTCCGGATAATGGCGGAGCTCGAGTGGGTCGGGGCGGAGGAGGACTCGCGGACGGAGGCCACCGCCCGGGCGGAGCCGCGACTTCGCGCTTCTCTCTGGACCTCGACCGCCGAAGGCGACGAGTTCCAGCTGGTGTTCGAGAACTTCCTTCGATTGATTGTGGCCTATCGTCTCCTGGCCTGCGGTGGAGTGCTCCTCCACAGCGCGGCCGTCCTCGATCGCGGTGGCGCCGTGGTGTTCTTCGGGCACTCGGGAGCGGGGAAGTCCACGCTCTCCAGGCTGAGCCTGGCGACCGGCCGAGCGGTCCTGAGCGACGATCTGAACGCGCTATCCGACGGTGAACAGGAAACGCTGGTGGAGAAGGTCCCGTTCGCCGGCGAGCTTGGCCAAAATGGGTCCTATTGTGGCCGTTATCCACTTCGTGGTCTCTATCGCCTCGAGAAGGGAGCCGAGCACCTGACCCGGAAGCTGAGCCGCGCCAGGCTCATCGCCTCCCTCGTCGCCTGCTCGCCGTACGTCAACAGGGATCCTTTTCGCCTCGAACGACTCGTCTCCAACCTGGGCCGCCTGGTCGAGCGAGTGCCCGCTCGGTGTCTTCAGTTCGCCCTGGACCCGGGTTTTTGGAATGCCCTCCGAGAGGAGACCCCCCAAACATGATCTCCCTGTCGACGATCGTCAAGACCGCGGGCTACGTTCGCTACCGAAATCTGGGAGGTGAGGGGGTCGTGATGAACCAAGAGGCGGGTAAGATCCTGGTTTTGAACGAGGTTGCAACGCGACTGTTCGAGCTCTTCGACGGCCGTCGGTCAATCGAAGAGCTCGTCGGCCGCCTGGAGGAAGAGTACGAAGTCGAGCCACAGCAGCTGCGACGGGACGTTGTGCGCTACCTCGAGGAGTTGATCGAGCATGAGCTCGTGGAGGCCATCGGTTCTTCCAGAGCCGGACGGAACGCCGATGTCGTATAGCCGACTGGTGGAGAGGACCTGGGCGGAGAACCTCCTGTTCTCGGTTCTCTTGGAGCTGACCCACCGATGCAACCTCGACTGCAGCCTGTGCTACAACGATCGGGGGCTCCGGGGCAGGCTCCTGACCCGGGACCAGTACTTCCGCCTCTTTGAAGATCTCGCCGACCTCCAGGTGATGCACTTGACCTTCAGTGGCGGCGAGCCATTGATCCATCCCGATTTTCTGGCGCTGGGTCGCAAGGCCCGGGAGCTCGGTTTCGTGGTCCGCATCAAGACCAACGGCCACATCCTGCGAGAAGACCTGGCCAAGAAGATCAAGGAGGAGGTTGACCCATTTATTCTGGAGGTGAGCCTGCATGGCGCGACGGCTGAGACTCACGACCGTCAATCCCGGGTACCGGGCAGCTTCGATCGGCTGATCAAAAACCTCCGCGTGATGGTCTCTCTCGGGCTGCGAGTCAAGATCAACGGCCTCCTGACCGCCTGGAACGAGCACGAGCTGCGGTCGATGTTCGATCTCGCCGATCGTCTCGGCCTCCCCATTCAAGTGGACTCCGTGGTGACTCCTCGCGACGACGGCGATCGATCCCCGCTCGAGATTGCCGCCTCGAAAGAGGCCGTGTCGTTACTCCTCCGGTTGCAGTCCGAACGTCTCGGATCTGGACAGCGGACCGGAGCTTCGGTGGTTGCCATGGGGGCGGAGCGACGGGCGGAGGCAGATTCGCCGGCTCGCGGATGCACCAAGAACTGCGGTGCGGGCTCGTCGACCCTGTGCATCGATCCCTTTGGCGAGGTCTACCCCTGTGTCCAGTGGCGCCGTCAGGTGGGGAGCCTCCACCAGCAGTCGATCAAACAGATCTGGAGCGATTCCCGGGTTCTGCGGGAAACTCGCGCCGAGACGATTCGCGTGAAGCGCGTCGTCGATCGGGCGGGTCTGGTGGCCTTCTGCCCCGGCGTTGCCGAGCTGGAAACCGGCAGCTCCACCGGCCTCTATCGCGGCGCCACGAGGCGGCACGATCTGCTGCTCGAACAGTCTTGATGTTGCGGGCCAGTGTGCTCCGCAACGATTGGTGTTGAGTATCGAGGGCGCCCAGGCGCCTTCCTGCCCGTGCTTCGCGACCGTCCCGACTGCAGAAAATCTGTACATATCGGATGGACATGCGCCACAAAGAGTTGACAACGAAGCTTAGAAACAACATCTTTACTTGAGAACGAAACCTCACAGCAAGCGGGTCTGCTCCAGAGTTGGGAATCAAACGACGGCCTAAGGAGACGGAAACATGTCTACGCTTCTGAGATTGTTCACCACGATTTCTCTTTCATTGGTCGTCGCACCAGTAATCCACGGTTCAACATCAGCCGGGCAAATGGATCCGCCGACATCCTCCAAGGTGAAGGTGGGCCGAGAGTCCGACATTTCGCTCCTTACGGTGGAGACCATCGACCCCGCAGCCCTGCTATCGGCGGACCTGGTTTCCACGTCGTCATCGCCCCGTCCGACCCGTTTCGCTCTCCCATTCGAGGTAACCATCGGGCCGGCCCAGGGTGGTACCTGGGAGAATCTCCCGGACGGCTCCCGCTTGTGGCGCCTCCGCGTCCATGCACCCAATGCGACTGACCTCAACTTCGGTTTCAAGCGCTACCGGCTACCGCCGGGAG
>JAIVTZ010000182.1:0-6746 GCA_049188105.1 Deltaproteobacteria bacterium
TCCATGGCCCGCATCATACCCGTGCCCGCCCGCCGTCCGCGGTCTTCGCCCGCGGCCACGCGTTCTCGGCTGACGTCTCATCCGAGAGCAAGCTCTCATCGGTGACATCGGCCTCGCCCGCTACGCGCCTTCGGCGCGCCGGCGACAGGTCGAGGCACAGTCTCCTCGCGGTCTACCGAGCGCGGTAGCTCTCTCCGCCGCTTCCTGAGTCTTATTGCGACTTCATCTCTTACCGTTGGTGCCAACGTGATAATCTCGTGGAAATTCGACACTGTTTTGTGACCAACGGCGGCGGTGATTCCGCCACAGAGTCAGGAGGTCGTCATGAAGAGGGTGCTTTTCGCGTGTTTGGTGGTCGTCGCGATGTTTGCTTTCACCAGCATTGCTGTCACGGAAGCTCAACTCCTCCCACACAAGGTCACGATCACACCTGAGAAGACCGAGCTCCTGCCGGGCGAGGAGATCGACATCGTCGTGACCGATTTCATTAATCCCTGGGATTACCAGGCGCCCGGGGACACAAAGATCGGAATTTGGGTCGATAGGGGCTCGGTGTGGAACGGCCACTCCTGGGTGTCTGATTCGGAAGCGATTTTCCAGATCGGAACGGGCAGGGTCCTCGTCAAGTACAAGGCGCCTCCCAACGGTTTTGACAAGATTCAGGTCTACATCGTCGTCGAGAACCCCGATCAGGTGCCCGACAATTGGAATGTCGAGATCGGCGAAGTGTTCCCGATCGGCGAGCAGGAGTTCGAGGTCATCTCCTACGACAACGCGAAGATGACCTACTACGAGTACTACCGGACTGAGCAGTCGGGTTCTGTGTCGGAACTTTCGATCGAGGTCACCGTCGGCATTCACTTCGAGATGCTGATGCCGGATCTCCCGTCCTCCGGGACGGCCCGCCCCGGCGGCTTCGGTGCTGGAGTCCCGTACCGGGTGACGTCGGCAACGGTCCTCGAATTTTCTGGCTCGCTGCGCGCAGAGGACTGCAGCTACCAGCTGGTGTCCGCCAAACCCGCTAACTTCAACACCGCGCTGACGATCTATTCCGATCAGAATACCGGAGGGATCGAGTCGGTGAAGCTGCCGCTGATCAGGGCAATGCTCAGCTGGGAGGGGAAAGAGGGCTGCGTGCCACCGGAAGAGGTTTCGATCGGACCGGTCACCGAGTGGGATGACGATTCAGGGCGCGAGGAGATGAAACAACTCGCGAAGGCGATCAAGATCGACATGCAGACGGGCGACGGCGCCCCCGACTTCTCGAAGATCATGAAGATGCAGCAGGCGATCAAGAAAGCAGTCGTACACCCGGACTACGTGGCAAGCACCCAGAACAGTATTGATCACGCCAGCAACAAAGCGGACTTTTCAGCCTCCGGAGAGGGATGGTCACAGCGGAAGAGGTTCAGCTGGGAGGTGGAGCGGGAAGTGAGTCCGGTGTCGTTGACGAAGTGAGGGAATTCGGAATTCCGACCCACCCACCTCGGTAGTCGACGACAACAAAGGCGCCCGACTAAAGGTGTCGGCACCGCCGTGCAGATTCAGTGGCGGCTCGAGAAAGGGCTGGTGCCGCCAACCGACCCAGAGGGTGATTCGAATCGACGCGCGTTCCAGAGGTCCGGTTCCGCGCTCCTGATAGGGGACGCGACCTTCTGCCGTCGCGCTCCCCGAGGTCGCCCCCTGCCAATGTTCGGGACTCAACGGGCTAGTTCTCGTCCGGAAACGGCGCTTTTTGGCAATCTCGGCATCAGGCTGCGGATTTTCTTGTGCGGCGTACAGGAGTACGCCTCCGCGCAAATCCTTGCCTTCCTTGACCTTGCACAAAAATCGCTCGTTTCCGCATCGAGAACCGCGCAGCCCCCATCCGGAGTTTCCGGATGGGAACGGGCTAGGTCACCGCGGTGCCCACGCTACCAATAAATCTCAGGGAGGGCGCGCCCGGTCATCACGCGAGAGCGCGGGTGGCACGCTCCGAGTTATCCTATGGCCTCCTCGCGCTGAGATTTCCGAATTCCGAATTCTGAACTCTGAATTGTCACTTGACAATCTGAAACAATTGTTTAATATTTACGTTTGAAACGAATGTTTGGAGTGCATCATGGATGCTGGATTGAAGGACCGAATCGTACCCCAGGAGACCGAGGAGACCCGTGAGCGGATCCTGTCGGCCGCCCAGGAGCTCTTCTCTGAGAAGGGTTTCGAGGCCACGTCGGTGCGCGACATCACGACCGAAGCGGGCTGCAACGTGGCCTCGGTCAACTACCACTTCGGCGGCAAGGACAATCTCTACCTCGAGACCTTCCGGTCGATGCTCGTGGTGCTCCGCGAACAACGGTTGGCGGTGCTCGGCGAGCTCATGGCCCGCGACCCGGCGCCGACGCTGGAGGAGTTCCTGGAGTCGTTCGCCGAGGGTTTCATCGAGCCGCTGGTCGACGAGAGCCGGGGCCGGATGTTCACGATTTTGGTGTCGCGTGAGATGTTCAACCCCCGGTTGCCGCACAACGTGTTTGTCGACGAGTTCATTCAGCCGTTGCTGGAGCGGGCGACCTCGTCCCTTGCAGAGGTCGGACCGCCCCTCGATCCCGCCGCGGCCCGGTTGTGCATCATGTCGATGGTCGGCCAGCTCTTGCACGCCATCAAGGCCCATCACCTCTTTGCCTGCCACGATCACCCGGAGGTCGTTCCGGAGAGCCTCGCCGACTATGTTTCCCACTTCGTCCGCTTCTCGGCCGGCGGTATCCGCGCCTGCGCCGGGGAGGCAGGATCCGCACCGGAGGACGGTGTATGAAACTCTCAAAGATTTTTCTGGCGGCCCTGATTTTCGCCGGCGGCTGCACCCTGGGCCCGGAGCCGGAGCGGCCGGTGACCGCGGCCGATGTGTCCGACACCTACGTTCATGCCACCGCTCAGGATGCCGCGGAGCTCCCTGAGGTCTCACCCTGGTGGCGGACCTTTGGTGACGAGACGACGACCGAGCTGGTCGAGCTGGCGCTGGCCAACAACACCGATCTGCAGGCGGCGGTGGCGCGCCTCCTCGAGGCGGAAGCGAATTGGCAAAGGGCGGGCGGCGCGCGTCTTCCGCAGGTTGGATACGGGGCCGGCGCGGGGCGACAGAAAATGTCCTTCGTTCTTCCCGGCGTGGGACGGCGGGAGATTTACTCCACCACCTACTCCTACGATTTCAACATCGCCTGGCAGGCGGATCTCTTCGGGCGCCTCAAGCGCACCCAGCAGGCGAGCTGGGCGGGCCTTCTGTCCGAGGAGGCCGCACGGGAGGCGGTGGTCCACACAGTGGTGGCCATGGTTGTGCGGTCGCGGGTGCAGATCGCCATCCTCGAACGCGCAGTGGACATCACGCGCGAGATCATTACGAGCTGGGGTTCCACTCTGAAAACGGTCGAGCGACGCTATCGCAGCGGCCTCGCCGATGCCGTTGAACTCCATCTCGCGCGCGAGAACCTGGCCTCTGCGCAGGCGGCGGGGGTAGTGATCGAGGGCGAGCTCGAGCAGGCTCGACTCGTGCTCGATGTCCTCGTCGGCCGCCGGCCGGGGAGCGGGAACAAGCTGGCCGACACTCTGCCCGAGCTGCCGTCGTTGGATCCGGTTCCCCTCGGTCTACCGGCGGAGCTTCTGGACCGACGACCGGATCTGCGGCAGGCGGAGATGCGGCTGGCGGCGGCGACCTACGGGGTCGGGGCCGCGATCGCCAACCTCTACCCGGATCTCAGCCTCACGGCATCGGCCGGCGTCAGGTCGGATACGTTGACGGACATCATTTCGATTGACGGTCTGGTCTACAACGCGGTCGCCAACCTGGTCGGTCCGATCTTCACCGGTGGCCAGCGGCGTGCGGACGTCGATGCGGCACGAGCGCGCAGCGATCAGGCGATCGCCAATTATGCCGGTGCGGTGCTGCTGGCCCTGCGCGAGGTCGAGGGCGCCCTGGTGCTGGGCGACACCTCGGAACGCAACCTCGATTTCACACGCGAGCGGGTGTTCGAGGCCCGAGCGGCGGACCGGTTGGCGAAGCAGCGCTACCAGCGCGGGGTCGCGTCGATGCTGACGGTTCTCGAAACCGAACGCCGATTGCGGCTGGCGGAGCAGGCGATCATCACCGCCACCGCCGACGTCTGGAACGCCCGCATCGACCTCTTCCTGGCCCTAGGCGGCGACTGGGACACCACCCCTCCGGACCCTGAGACCAGCCCCGCCGAAGAAACCGAAACCCAAGCCAAATCAGAAATTCCTAATCCTGAAAACTCAAAACTCAAAACTCAAAACTCAAAACTTGCCGAGGTGCTCTAATGTCCACCAAAACCCTAAAAATCGTCCTCCCCATCGCCGTCCTGCTCGCCGGTTTCGCCGGAGCGAAACTGCTGGGTTCCTTCCGCAAGGCGCCGCCGCGGGTGGAGCGCGCCGCTCCGGGGCCGTTGGTGGAGGTTCTCGCGGCCGGCCTGACCGACGTTCCGATCGTCGTCGAAGGACATGGCGAGGTCGTCGCCAAGGTGTCGGTGGAGGTGGTGCCACAGGTGGCCGGGCGGGTCGTCGAGGTGAGCCGGTCGATGGTGGCCGGTGGGTTCTTCAAGGCAAACCAGGCGCTCTTCGTGATCGAGCCCCGCGACTACGAGCTCGGCGTCGACCGCTCGCAGGCGGCCGTGGCTCGGGCCGAGGTCCAGCTCGAGCGGGAGATGGCAGAGGCCGAGGTGGCGCGGCAGGAGTGGGACGAGCTCCATCCCGGCGAGGCGCCGTCGTCAGGACTTGTGGTGCGCGAGCCGCAGGTGCGGCAGGCGCGGGCCGAGCTCGACGCGGCCAGGGCCGACCTCGATGTGGCGCGACTCCATCTCGAGCGCACCCGGGTGTCGCTACCCTTCGACGGCGTCGTGGTCAGCGAGAGTGTGGATCTCGGCCAATTCGTGACCACCGGCCGGGTCCTGGCAACGGTTTACGGCACCGATCAGGTCGAGGTGCGGGTGCCTCTCGAGAGCCGCGATCTGGCCTGGTTCGAGGTTCCCAGGGGACCCGCGGGCAAGGGCCCGCGCGCCGAGGTGAGCGCCGCCTTTGCGGGTACGACCTACACCTGGGAGGGCCGGGTCACTCGTATGGAGGCGCAGCTCGACGCGGCTTCACGGATGGCCCACGTGGTGGTGGAGGTGCAGCAGCCCTTCGCCGTGTCGGGAGGGCGGCCGCCCTTGATGCCCAACACCTTTGTAGATGTTCGAATCTTTGGTAAGTCGCTCGACGACGTGGTGCCCCTTCCACGCCATGCCCTGCGGGAGGGAGAGAGAGTATGGGTCTTCGACGACGGCAGCCTGCGTATTCTGGATGTGAAGGTGGCCCGTGCCGACCGTGAGAGGGTCTACGTGTCCGCGGGTCTCGAGGACGGCGACGACGTGATCGTCAGCGCACTCGACGCGGTGACCGACGGCATGAAGGTCCGTGCCGCCATCGGCGATCGGAGCGGGTCGACGACAGGGGGCGGGGAATGAAGGACAGCCGCACCGGTCCGCTGGCCTGGTTCGCCGGCCACCACGTGGCGTCGAATCTGCTGATGGTCTTCATCCTGTTATCAGGGGCCCTGTCCCTTATGAGGATGAAGATCGAGGTCTTTCCCGAGCTGGACACGGACATGGTGACTGTGTCGGTTCCATACCGCGGCGCCTCACCGGCCGAGGTCGAGGAGGGGGTGTGCATCCGGGTCGAGGAGGCCATCGCCTCCGTCGAGGGCATCAAGCGCATCCGGGCGGTGGCCAGCGAGGGCATCGGCACCGTGCTCGCCGAGCTCGAGGAGGACGCTGACGACCGAAAGGTCCTGGACGACATCAAATCGGCAGTGGACCGCATCGTGACCTTCCCCGTCGAGACCGAAAAACCGGTGGTGGCGGAGGGTGATACCCGGCGGCGGGTGATCACGTTGGTCCTCTCCGGTGAGGCGTCGGAGAAGACCCTCAAGGTCCTCGCCGAGAGGGTGCGTGACGAGCTGACGGCGCTCGAGGCCATCTCCCAGGTGGACGTAGCCGGAATCAGGCGCTACGAAATTTCCATCGAGGTCTCCGAGGACGCGCTGCGCCGCTACGGCCTCAGCTTCCGGCAGGTGGCGGACGCGGTGCGCGGCGCGTCGCTCGATCTGCCCGGGGGGTCCGTGAAGACCCAGGGCGGCGAGATCCTGCTGCGGACCAAGGGGCAGATGTACCGCGGTGAGGAGTTCGAGGACATCGTTGTCATCACCCACGGCGACGGCACCCGGGTGCTCCTGAAAGATGTGGCGACGGTCGTGGACGCCTTCGAAGATACCGATACCGCCTCACGCTTTGACGGCAAACCTGCGGCCCTGGTCATGGTCTTCCGGGTCGGCGACGAGGGTGCCTTGCAGGTGGCCGATGCGGTCAAGTCGTACATCGAGAGGCTCCAGCCGTCGCTGCCGGCAGGAGTGACGGTGTCCACCTGGGATGACGACTCCATCATCCTCCGCCAGCGGATCGGTTTGCTGCTGAGGAACGCCGGGATCGGTCTCATCCTGGTCTTTCTCTGTCTCGCCCTCTTCCTCGATATCAGGCTCGCGTTCTGGACCACGATGGGGATCCCGATCTCCTTCCTCGGAGGGCTGTGGCTGCTCCCGATGTTTGGCGTGTCGATCAACATGATCTCGCTCTTCGCCTTCATCGTCTCCCTCGGAATCGTCGTCGACGACGCCATCGTCGTCGGGGAGAATGTCTACGCCTATCTGCAGAAGGGCATGAAACCTC
>JAIVTZ010000183.1:0-6745 GCA_049188105.1 Deltaproteobacteria bacterium
TGCCCACCGTGACTTTCCGAGAGGTAGGAGTGATAGATGGCATTCGAGGCTGATTGTGGCTCATCGACGGTGCTGGATGCGCTCCGTGTGGCGAGCGCAACCAGGTTCCGCGTGCCGGGAGGATTCTGGGCGACAAGCCCTCCGCGACAGCGGCGCGCCGACCGTGGGCTCCGAGTGGAAGGCTCAAGCAGGGGTCGAAACTCAAAACTCAAAACTAAAAACTCAAAACTGACCGTGAGGTGGCCGGGTGGGAATTGAGAATTGAGAATTAAGAATTGAGAATTCTCCATGGGGCTGGCCGCGCGGCAAATCCGAAATCCGAAATCCGAAATCCGAAATTTCGCGTGGGTGGCCGTACGTCATTCCGAATTCCGAATTCCGAATTCGGTCCGCGTCCTCTACCGCCAATTGCTCGTGATGGCTTCCAGCGCCGCTCTGTAGGCTTGTCGGCGCGACGGTCGGAGAACGGCTCGTGCGGCGAGGCTGATCCTCAGCCCTCGGCGGATGAAACCGAGGCGGCCGGGATGGTGATGAGCCGTGTAGTGGAGGAGGTTGCGATAGTACGCCGTGAGGAATGCGGCGTCGCCGAGCGCCGATACGCTCGAACCACCGGTGTGGCGCAGGTGAGCGGCCGGCTGGACCAGGAAACCTCCGTCGCACGGAAACTCCGCGGTGGCGAGGCCTGCCCGGAGACGGGCGCAGAAGTCGACGTCCTCCCACCAGGCCGGTGCGAAGGTCGGATCGAGACCGCCGAGGGCCTCCCACACGGATCGTCGTACCAACCAGGCGGCCGCGGCCGGCTGCGCGACCTCGACCGGCATCGTCGGTGGTGCCGAGAAGGCGGGCGCCCCGGGAAGGCCGAGAGCGAGCCTGGAGACCGTCGGGAGATTTCGCAGCTGCCATCGGTGCTGGGAGGCGCCGTTCATGTCCTCGAGCAGCGGCACCGCGCCTGCAATCTGTGGCCGTTCATCGAGCAGGGACACGAGAGAGTCGAGCGCACCGGGCGTGACCTCGGTGTCGGGGTTGAGCACGAGCAACAGCGGCTCGCATCCCTCGGCGGCGCCGCGGTCGGCGGCGTGGGCAAATCCGTGGTTCTTGGCCAGGGCGACGACGCGGACGTCGGGAAACGCTGCCGCCAGGCGTTTGGCGCCGCCATCGCCCGACCCCGAGTCCACCAAGACCACGCGCTCGAGGCGCGGCCCCCCGAGATCGAGAAGAGACCTCAAACAGCGGCTGACCTCATCGCCGCCGCGCCAACGCACAACCACCGCGTCGACCGCGGTTGTCACGCGGACTCCTTCGACGGTCGGGCCAAAACGGAGGCGGCCCGAATCGCCGCCGGCCCCAGCCCCGAGCGCGGTGTGGCGGGAAGCCTCGGCAATGCCTCCACCAGGGGCTGTGCGACCACCGACCAGCGCCAGCCATCCCGTTGTTCGTCGAGGGAGGCACGGCATCGACTCTGGCTGCGCTCGCCCAGCAACAGGTCCATCGCGGCCGATGTGAGATCGACGTCACCGGGCGGAACGACCGCGCCCCACTCTCCCCGATGGGCGATCGCGGCGACCTCCCCACCCTCGCTGAGGAGGAGCGGAACTCCGGCCCACAACCCGTCGAGGGCGCGGGTGCGGAAGCTCAGATCGGCCTCGGCGCCGGGACGATGGAGCACCGCCACGATCGCGCTGCGGTTGAGGACTCGGTGGCGGTCGGCGTACGGGACCCAGCGATCGAGCGGCACCACCTGGGGCGATCGCAGGCCGTGGCGCTGTGCCGCCGCCATCAGATCGGCCGCGGAGAACGGGGCGAAAGCTGTGCCGGGTCGACCGGCAGTCGGCACGACCACGCTGACCCGGGCGGTGCCCAGACGAGCGCGTGCGGCGAGGAGAGTCTCGAGGTCGAGCCACGGCCACACGCCACCCCACCACAGCACGATCGACCACCCCTCGGGTACGCCATCTACCGGGCCGATCTCGTCCGAGGGATCGGCGTCCGGGATTCCGAAAGGAACATGCAGAAGGGGCACCTCCGGCCGTCCGGCCAGACGATTCGACCACCACGCGGCCTGTTCATCGCCCCCGACGAGGATGGCATCCGCTCGCGCCGCGACCAGCGGCAACCGGGAGGCGGCGGTTCGTCGACGACGGACAACGGTTGCCGAGGGAGGGCTCGCATCAAGCTCCGCGAGCAGCGGAGTGATGCCGTCAACCACCAGGAGATGGTTGCCGAGAAATGCCCTGGGTGGCAGGCACCACGCCGGCGCCAGCACGGCTTCGGCCCACCGCCAGCGTGGTTTTGGGACTATCTCGGGCCCGTGGCCCTCGGGATGGGCCGAACCTTCGGCGCCGGCGAGCACCACATCGTGTCCGGTCCCGACGAGAACTCGAGCCAGCTCCCACGCTCGCAGGGCGGAGCCCGCCATCTGTGGCCCCACCCGGTCGTCGGTGAGCACAAGCACCCTCAAGCCAGGCCTCCGGGCAAGCTCTCGAGACGCGGTCCCGGGGTGTGCCGCCGCCAGCCGCCAACCACCAGCCATGGGAGGTAGCCGGCTACGGCCGCGGACGCCGGGAGGGCCCGGGGGTTACTCCGAAGCAGGGTGTTCACGGCCCGTAGCTCGCCGCGCACGAGCCGGGGCATTGCGGTCAGGAGGGCGCGTCGGCTCAGGTTGCCCGCCAGCGCGCGCCAGCGGTTTGCCAGCAACCACCACGGGTGGCGCCAGGCCATCGACGGACCGCTCGACGACCCGAGATGGAGCACCGGGGCGCCGCTCACCCAGGCGGAACGCCAACCCAATCGCCCGAGGCGCAGACCGAGGTCGAGGTCCTCGTGGTAACAGTCGAAGGAAGGGTCGAAGACCTCGCGGTCGCGAAATGACGCCTGGCGAACGGCATCCATCCGATAGAGGCAGGCGGTGCCGGAAACCGCGCTCACGAACCGTGCGGCGCCGTCGTCAAGGGAGTCCATGCCACGATCAATCTGGATCGGAAGTCCCCAGCGATCGAACGCGATGCCGCGTCCGTCCACCGTGGACGTGTTCGCATCGATCACCGTGCCCTGCACCGAAGCCAGCTCCGGGTCATTTTCGAGAGCGGCGCCGAGCGTGCCGAGCCAGCCGTGGCTCGGGGTCGCGTCGTCGTTGAGAACCGCGACCGCTTCCACATCGGGCGGGAGAGCTCCGAGCCCGGCATTGACGGCCCGGGCAAATCCCAGTCGTCGAGAGTGCCGCTGGACATCGAAGTCGTCAACCCGCGATGGCAGGTCGCCGGCGCCGGAAAGCACGAGGACTTTGAGGTCGGGCGCGGGATTGAGACCCGCCACGGCCTCGAGGCAGGCCCTCAGGTGGATCGCGCCGAGGGAGGGGATCACCAAGGCCGTGTACATGGGAATCAGTATAGAGAGATATTGAGTTAAGAGTTGAGAGTTAAGAGTTAAGAGTTGAGAGTTGAGAGTTGAGAGTTGAGAGTTGAGAATTCTCAACTCTGGATTCTCGACCCTCAACTTCTAGCCGTCTCGCCGGACGTGCGTCAGGCGCGCCGGTTGGCACGCTACAATGGCGCCATGGGAATGAGGTTGGTGCTCGATGGGCGGAAGCTCACCGATTTCGGTATCGGCACCTATGTGCGTGCCCTGCTCCGTGGTCTCGACAAGCGTTCCGACCTCGACCTCACGGTGCTGACGCGTTCCGGGCACGAGGAGAGAGTCGCAACTCTCGCACCCGGCGCGTCCATCATCACGACCTCGGCGCGGGGCTATGGTTTCGGCGAACACCTTCAGTTGCCGGCCGCGCTGTGGCGGGAACGGGTCGATCTGGTGCATTTTCCCCACTACGTCGCACCCCGCCTCGTACCGAAGCCAACTGTCGTGACGATCCACGATCTGATCCAGCTCTTTTATCCGCCGGAGAACCGGCCGCATCTGTCGCGGCTCTACCTCCGGTTGATGATTGGCTCATCCCTTCGCCGCGCTCGGCGGGTGATCACGGTATCGCGTTCCTCACGGCGGGACCTCGTCAATCTCTTTTCCGCCGATCCTCAGCGGATGACGGTGGTCGCCAACGGCGTGGATCCGGTCCTTGCCCAGCGTCCGGAGAAAGAGGTTCTGGAAAAGCTCAAGGCTGACCATGGGCTGCGTTCGCCGCTGATCCTGGTGGTCGCCAACGACAAGCCGCACAAGAACCTCGATCTGGTGTTACGGGCCTACCACCTGGCGGTTCGGGAGCACAGGATTCCGGGCCAGTTGGTTTTCCTCGGTGGAGCGGATGTGCAAAGTCGGCTCAGAGCGCGTTCGGAACGCCTCGGCCTCGGCGATCGGGTTCGACTGCTGGGGAGGGTTCCCCGCGGTGATCTGCACGCGTTGTACCATGTGGCCGCGGTGCTCTTGCACGTGTCGCTCTACGAGGGTTTCGGCCTGCCGATTCTCGAGGCCATGTGTGCCGGGCTTCCGGTGGTGACCTCCAACCTCGGCGCCATGCGCGAGATTGGCGAGGGCGCCGCCCGGTTGGTCAACCCACTCGAGGTGGATGAGGTGGCGGAGGCATTGGAACGGGTATTGGTGGATGATCCCTTGCGCCGCCGCATGATCGACGCGGGGCGAAAGAAGGCGGACACCATGGGTTGGGATCGGACGGTGGAGGAGACGGTGGCCGTGTATCGGCTGGCGCTCGGGGAGGTCTGATTGCGGGTTGCTTTGGTGCACGACTGGATGACCGGCATGCGGGGCGGGGAGTGGGTTCTTTATGATATCGCTCGCCTCTTCCCGGATGCTCCGATCTACACTCTGGTCCACCGACCCGGCAGCGTGGCGCCACTCCTCGAGGAGCACCCGATTCAAACCTCGTGGCTGCAGGGGCTTTCTTTCGGCGGACGTCGCTGGCGATATCTCCTGCCGTTGATGCCGGCGGCGGCGGAGTCCTTCGCCTTTCCCGACGCGGAGCTCGTGATCTCCACCTCGCACGCCGTGGCCAAAGGAGTGATCCCGCCTCCCGGCGCATTCCACCTCAGCTATGTCCACACCCCCATGCGCTACGTCTGGGATCAGCGGGCACAGTACCTCGACCCTCTGCCGCGAATGCTGCGCCCGATCGTGGAGACCCGCTTCGCCCGCCTGCGTCAGTGGGACATGGTGTCATCGGCCCGGGTCGACCGTTTGGTGGCCAACTCGCGGCTGGTGGCGTGGCGGATCCAGCACTACTGGAACCGCACCGCCGAGGTGCTCCCACCGCCGGTGGCCACCGAGTACTTCACGCCGGGTGGAGAGCGCGGCGACAATCTCTTGACGGTCGCGGCCCTGGTTCCGTACAAGAGGGTGGAGGTCGCGATTGCCGTTGCGAGAAAGCTGGGCCGCACGCTGGAAATTGTCGGCACCGGGCCGCGGATGCGGGCGCTGCGTCGCCTCGGAGGGCCTGACGTTCGATTCCTGGGTTGGCTCGACCGCGACGATCTGCGCGCCGCCTACCGGCGGGCGGCGGCGCTGCTGGTTCCCAACGTGGAGGACTTCGGGATGGTCTCGGTGGAGGCCCTGGCGTGCGGGACGCCGGTCGTGGGTCTGGCCCATTCCGGCACTGCGGACATCGTTCGCGCCGGGGTCGAAGGCGAGCTGGCCGACGAGTCGACGGTCGAGGCGCTGGTCGATGCGACGGCGCGGGTGCTCGATCGGGAGTGGGACGTCAGCCAGCTGCGACATCGTGCCGATCTCTTCTCCCGCGAGCAATTCCGAACCCGCTTCTGTTTCCTGCTCGATCGGCTCGGATTCGGAGAGGCACGACAGTGATTGAGCGCCGTCGCCAAATCCAGGTTGTGTTGCAGTTGATCGGCGATCTTCTCGCCACCAGCGCGGCATTTTTCGTGGCCTACTGGTTGCGGTTCGTATTCGAGATCCATCCGGTCACAAAGGGCCTGCCGCCGCTCTCCATGTACCTGCGGCTGCTGCCGGTTGTGTTGGTCCTGTACCCCGTGGTGTTCTACTTCCAGGGTCTGTACCACCGCCGGCGGATGCGCTCGCGCTTCGATGAGGGGATGCGGGTGATGATGGCGGTAATGCTCGCCACCGTTCTCCTCACCGCGGGGCTGACCTTCTATCGGCCGCCCGACTTCACCTATTCGCGGCTTTTTCTGGCGGTTTTCGCGGTCACCGATGCAGTCCTCGTCAGCCTGTTCAGGTGGGGGATAAGCGCGGGGCTCGCCCGCATTCGCCGTTCCGGCCGCAACCTGCAACGGGTGCTCGTGATCGGCGCCGGCGAGCTCGGCAGACAGGTCGTCGAGCGGCTCGACGCCCACACGGAGTTCGGCTTCTCGGTCGTGGGGTTTCTCGACGATGATCCCGGCCGACAGCAGCGCAAGATTCAGGGAGTTCCCGTCCTCGGAACCACGGATGAGCTGGAAAGCATGGTGGCCGAGCACGGGGTCGATCAGGTGATGATCGCGCTGCCGTTGGCGGCCCACTATCGTACCGTGCAGCTGGTCCGCCGCGCAGGGCAGCTGCTGGTCGACATCAAGGTGGTCCCGGACGTGCTCCAGTATTACGTCATGCGAGCCGGCATCGAGGACCTCGACGGCTTGCCGTTGATCAACCTGACCCAGATTCCACTCCAGGGCTGGAACCAGATCGTCAAGCGTGGGTTCGATATCACCGGCTCGGTCGCCCTTCTCCTCGCGACTTCATGGCTCTTCCCGATCATCGCCTGGCTGATCAAGCACGAGGACGGAGGACCGGTCTTCTTCTCCCAGGTGCGCACCGGGCTGGACGGCCGCTC